>CAZTFG010000001.1:0-34407 GCA_964612725.1 uncultured Lishizhenia sp.
CACAAACCCTGCGACAATTGATATCAATTTTGAAAAAACTCTTAGCTGGGTTCAAACTGGAGCTGAAATGTCTGACACTGCTCGTGCAATTTTATCTTACAAGGGTGTGTTGTACAAAAACCATTTATTAAATGGTGTTAAGAAAGGAGCTTTAAATGCAGATCAAGTAGAAGAAAGATTCAATGTTTGGTTAGCTGAAAAAGATTCTAAAATCACTGGTAAAAAAGATGGTTTAACTAAGAAAGCAGATCAAGATAAAGCAGATCGTTTGAAAGCTGAAGTAGAAGCAAACGCAGCTAAGGCTAAAGAACTAGAAGCTAAAAATGCGGTTGCTGAAGAAGTGGTTGAATCAGAGGAAGCTACCGAAGAGACTCAAGAGGTTGAGGAAGCTCCTGCTACTGAGGAATCTGCACCTGCTGCTGAGGAAGCGACTGAAGAGCCTGCTACAGAAGAATAATTTAATAAGATGTACATAGAAGATTGTTTCAATCTTGGTTATATTGCGAAACTTCACGGATTTAAAGGTGAAGTTTCGTTGTTTTTGGACGTTACGGATGTAACCAATTATCAAGATTTAAAACTCATTTATCTTGAATTAAATGATCAACTTATTCCTTTTCCTATTGATCAACTTAAGTTAATGCCTAAGGGATTAGCAACAATCAAATTAAAAGGAGTTGATTCAGAGTTAAAAGCGAAGGAATTAGTTAAGAAACGTGCTTTTTTACCCCTTACCATGCTACCTCAACTGGGAGATACTGAATTTTATGATCATGAAATCATCCATTTCCTTGTAATTGATGTCAATAAAGGTAAAATTGGAGTGGTAGAGCAGGTTATTGACTTACCAGCTAATCCTCTTCTTCAAATAATGGACGGAGAACGTGAAATTTTAGTACCTCTAACCCCAGGTTTGATTTCTCGTGTTAATCGAGAAGAAAAGATGTTGGAAATTAACACACCCGAAGGTTTATTAGAACTATATCAATAAGGTTTGTCTTCCATTTTTTCATTTAAACAATTTAACGTAAATCAGCTTAATGCATCTTTTAAGGTGGGCACAGATGCATTAATTCTAGGCGCTCTTATAAAAAATGATAAGGCAAAACAAGCATTAGACATTGGTACTGGAACTGGAGTTATTAGTTTAATGGTTGCTCAAACCCACCCTAATGCAAGCATTGATTCTATTGAATTAGACAATGTAAATAGTCAACTTGCAAAACACAATTTTTCTTCAAGTTCTTTTTCTAATCGATTATCTGTCATTGAACATGATTTCTTAACATTTTCGTTCAATAAGAAATATGATTTAATTTTCTCAAATCCTCCTTTTTTTTTAGATTCCCTTCAAAATGAGGATGATAGAATAACAAACTCAAGGCATTTAAGTACTGACAAGTTAACTCGTTTTGTACAAAAAATGGTAGATTGTTTGGAAGATGATGGGGTTATTTTTCTTATTGTTCCTGTTGAAAATTTTTCATCTTGGATTAGTGCTTTTGAACAACAAAATTTATTTTTAATTCAAAAAATTGATATTTTCGGTAAACCCAATCATGCAATACGAACTGTTTCATGTTTCAGTAAACAAAAAAAAGAGCTGATTGAAAACAAGTTGACTATTAGAGATTCAGCTGGTAAGTATACAAACGAATACATTGCATTGACTAAAGATTTTCATTCTGTAGATTTAACTACCTTGCAATAAAGCCAACAATTCTTGTTGAATTGATTTTCCTTGATCCTCATTATACCATTTTTGTAAAGCTTCCTTTATTTGATGTAAATCGGCATTATTATTTTTTAAATCCGTTACTAGAATTTTGGCCGCTTCTGGACGAGGTCCCCAATGAAACAGATCTTCGTTTTGTCTTCGTACAACTAATTTTGGAATTGATTTTGAGCCATTTGTAAGGTAATTGTCAATTTCAGAATCGCTATCTCTTAGTTGAATGGTTACATTAATTAAGGAATTGTAACTTGCTAATTTTATGATAAATGGAACTGAATGTGCAGCATCACCACACCATGGTTCAGTTATTAATAACCATTCTTGTGGTTCATCAATTGATAATATAGAATTGATAATATCTGTTTCAATTACTCCTTTTTTTAACCATCGATTTTGCCTTGTTTGGTTCAGTTTGACATAAGAATAGAATTCCTCAGAATCATAAGGTGGGGATTGAATTGATTGATTTAAAATAGAATCAAAATGGTGTTGATATGCTTGAAAATTCATGATGAAAATAAGTTTGAACAATTGATTTGAAGGTAAAAGTAATTTATTTTTTTTTATTCGAAATAACATGATAGGTTTTTAAAAAATCAGATTAATTTTGGAAAATGATTTCCTTCGATAATACAGAAATTGCTTTTAAAAGCAAATCAAATTCACAGTTGAATAAGGCATTTTGGCTGTTTAAAATCATATCTTTTCCGACTATAGTTAAGTTGGGGAAATTTTTGGTTCCTTTGTCAATTAAATTGCATTTGCCTATTAAAGGTTTAATCAAATCAACTATTTTCAGTCAGTTTTGTGGAGGAGAGACAATCAAAGAATGTACGGAAGCTATTGATAAATTAGGGAAATACGGTGTTGGTACTATTTTGGATTATTCAGTGGAAGGTCAAAATAGCTTTGAGGAAGTAGAACATACGGTTCAAGAGATTATTCAAACAATTGAGCGAGGAGCAGAAGACCCGTTTATACCATTTGCTGTGTTCAAAGTGACGGGTATTGCAGACTTTTCATTACTAGAGAAGGTTTCTTCTGGAGTTCATCTTTCAGATAGTGAAAAGTTAGATTATTTACAAGTTGAAAATAGAATTAAGCGAATCTGTAAACGAGCTTTTGAGTGCAATCTACCAATTTTTATTGATGCAGAAGAATCTTGGATTCAACAAGCTATTGATGACCTTGCTTTTGAAATGATGAAAGAGTTTAATAAAGAAAGGGCAATTGTATATAATACGCTACAAATGTATCGTTGGGATCGATTAGCATTTCTTAAGAATTGCCTAGAGTTGGCTGAACATAATAATCTCTTTTACGGGGTGAAATTGGTTCGTGGTGCTTACATGGAAAAAGAACGTTCAAGAGCATTGAAGGAAGGGTATCCATCTCCCATTCAAAAAGATAAAGATTCAACTGATTTTGACTTTAATGCTGCGCTAGATTTTATTTTAGATAATAAAGATCGTTTTGCTCTATGCGCTGGAACTCACAACGAGGAAAGTTCTATTCGACTGACAGAATTAATGCAAAAACATCAAATTGAACCTTCTAATAATCGATTTTATTTTGCTCAATTGTTAGGGATGAGTGATCACATATCATTCAATTTATCTCATGCGAAGTACAATGTAGCTAAATATGTCCCTTATGGTCCTGTAAAGGAAGTGCTACCATATTTGTTGCGCCGGGCAGATGAAAATACATCGGTGGCAGGTCAAACGGGTAGAGAATTAACCTTAATCCAACGTGAGAAGAAGCGAAGAAAATTGGTATAACAAAACACACAGTTAAAAACTGGTTCACTTACATGTTGAACGGTTGAAAAAATCTAAAGTTAATTTGTAGATTTTTATTGTTTCATCAATCATTTAGGTTATATTCGCACTACAAACTATCAACAATGTCACTTTCTGATACATCATTTACAATTCAAACCGTTCAACACTCGCGTGTTAGTGACGTAGACTGGGATAACCTTGCATTTGGAAAAATTTTTTCTGACCACATGTTTCTTATGGAATATCGGGATGGAGCATGGCAAACGGGTGAAATTTTACCTTTTCAACCAATCCCTATGCATCCAGCAATGTCTGCCGTTCATTATGGACAATCCATTTTTGAAGGATTAAAAGCGTATCGAAATGATCAAGATGAAATTGTGATTTTTCGTCCGGATATGAATGCGAAGCGTTTTATTGAATCTGCTGAAAGAATGTGTATGCCGCCTATTCCTGAGGAATTATTTATAGAATCGGTGCGTAAACTTGTGGAAATTGATAAAGATTGGGTGAGCAATAAGGAAGGTTATTCGTTGTATATCAGACCGTTTATTTTTGCTACAGATGAGTTGGTCGGAATTAAACCAGCTGACACCTATAAATTTATGATTATTACATCTCCTGTAGGGATGTATTATTCGGAGCCTGTTCGGGTTAAAATTGAAGAATATTATACGCGAGCTGCCAAAGGCGGAGTAGGAAGAGCAAAGGCGGCAGGTAATTACGGAGCTTCGTTGTATCCAGCTAAACAATGTCAATTAGAAGGTTTTCATCAATTATTATGGACAGATGCAGTAGAGCACAAATATATTGAGGAATCAGGTACAATGAATATCGTTTTTCAGATAGGAGGGAAGTTAATTACTCCATCTGAAGAATCAGATACGATATTAAGAGGTATTACTAAGCGTTCAGTACTTGAGTTGGCAAAAAGCTGGGGAGTTGAAGTGGAAGAAAGGAAAGTATCGGTAGAAGAAATAGTTACAGCTGCTAGAAATGGTACCTTGGAGGATGCATTTGGAGCTGGAACTGCTGCTACAATTGCTCAAATTGCTGTAATCGGATATCGTGATGAAAAATTGGAACTTCCTGCCTTTGAAACACGAACTCTTTCTAATAAAATTAAAGAGCATATGGAAGGGATTAAAATGGGTTCCTTACCAGATGAAAATGGATGGTGTTTTCCTATTTAATTGTGGAAAATAATTCTTTTTGCATCTATTGGGTATGATGCATAAAATTTTTCTAATTATTAGCTTTTTCATAAGCAGCAATTTATTTTCACAAGTTGTTGAATATAGTTTTTTTGATAAAAAATCAGGGGAATCTATTCAAAATGTTAACGTATCTTTTCAGATTTGGAACCCGAATAATGTCACCAAAAAAGACACGTCATTTACTCAACTCTCGAATAATAAAGGGATTATTAAAATTCCATTTCAGTTATTTACTCCTAATTCTATTATTAGTTTAAAAGCATACCATCCTTTATATCAGGAAATTGTACAAAGTAATCGAATAAGATTTTATCAATCGGATACCCTTTCTTTTATAATAGAAATGAAAGCTTCAGATCAACAAGAAATAAAAGAAGTGATCATTAAAGCTCCAGGTATTCCAGATACTGTTTTTCAATCTGAAAAATTAAGTGTAGCAGATTTTGAAATTCAAAAAGATGGGCGCATCATTTTATTAACGTATCCAAAACAATTGAAAAAAGGGGGAGATATTGTTTTATATGACGGAAAGGATATTTTAGCTTCATTTCCAGTGGAGGATAAACCTCAAAAACTAATTCGTGATTTTAGAGGAAATACCCATGTATTATGTGAAAATGGAATCTTTACTCTTGTAAGTCAAAAAAACCAGTTGTTTTTAGCTACTATTGAGAAGGATTATTTTTTCAAATATATTGCTCCTATTGTTGATACCAATCGCACTAAAATGTATCTCAATAATTTCAACGAAGTCTATCCTGCATTCGATTATTTTACCTTTGATAAATTAGATTCAAGTTATCGAAAGCTCATGCATATTGAAGATGAATTTATGATGGAATTGTATAAATCTGAATATAAATGGATGGATGTTCGAACCAAATTATGGGCAAAGAATAAAGAAATTGAAACAGGTATTGAAGCCGAAGTATGGGTTGGAGCTAGTTATTTTACTCAATCTTTGTATTATCAGGAAGCGTATGCTCCCATGTTTCATAGAAATGATTCGTTATTTATTTTTGATTATGCACATGATCAATTGCTAACGTATACAGCATGGGGAAGATTGTTGGATACCGTACCTATTTATCATCATTACAATCCTAATCGTTCAGGCTGGAAGAAAAACATAATTCAAGATAAGGTTACTGGAGCATTTTATGCCGTATTTGAATCAAATGGGTTTTCATACTTGGGGTTAATTGATGTGAAAACGGGTAAAATTTTAAACAAAGTAAAGCTTGCATTTAAATACGTTGATAAAATTAGGGTCAATAATAATTTTGTTTATTATGTGTACAGACCTTTTGAATCTACTCAGAAAAAATATTTGTATAAGGAACAATTGCCCTATTATCTTTCAAAAAGTTCGGTTTTTCAGCAACCCGATGATTTGAAACAAGATTAATTTAGCGTCAATATTCATTTTTATAGAATTATGTAAGAAAAGTGATAAAAATCATATTAACTTTATCTTCAAATTACTGTTGCTCATGCTGATTAAGTCCTATAAAAGTATTTCCTGTTCCAATTGTCAATCAAAATCTCATTCCTTAATTGATAAATTAAATCCAGATGAATTACATGAATTAGAACAAAATAGAGGCTGTTCTTACTATAAAAAAAATGACTTTTTGTTTCTTGAAGGATCTTATCCAAGAGGTGTTTATTGCCTAAACCATGGGAAAGTCAAAGTTTTTACTAGGGGAGATGAAGGCAAAGAACAAATTATTCATATTGCTAAACCAGGAGAAATAATTGGATTTAGAGCGATGTTAAGTGGAGATCCCTACCCGGTTTCCGCTGAAACGATTGAGGAATGTGCCATTTGTTTTATTTCCAAAGAAGAATTCTTTAAAATGATGGATTCGAACAGTGAATTCAGAAATGATATTATCAAAGGTCTATCAAAAGAATTGGGTGAACGTGCAATCTCAATAACGGATATGGCTCAAAAATCAGTAAGAGAACGTCTTGCTGCCAGTTTGCTTCAATTACAAGATATTTATGGTGCAGAACCGATTAATTTATCTCGCGAAGACCTAGCAAATTTTGTGGGAACAGCAACTGAAACATTAATAAGGCTCTTAAAAGAATTTAAAGATGAGGGAGTTATAGAAACTCAAACGAGAAAGCTTATTATTTTAAAATCAGATAAATTGCATAGCATAGCAGGTAAATAAGTTTGGCTCTATTTATGCTAAATGGTGAAAGTTAATTTTTACCTGTGAACAAACTTTTCTTTTTGATATTCCTATCATTCTTTGGATTTGCGAAAGGTCAATATTATTCTTTTTATCAAACTGGGTATCAACTTTCGCTGCTTTATCAAGTTGGTTCTCATGAAAAATCATTGGGGCTTCGACTAAATACATTCATTCAATTTCCATTTTTTCAAACAAATTTTTCTTCTTCTTTCCTTTTTTATAAAAAATCATTCGGACAACGAAAGCATTTTTTTGAGAATAAAAATGAACTGGGAATAGTTTGTTTTTTTGGAAAAAAAAATCAATTTGTTCAACCTCAGCTTTCAGCCTTTTCTCATCAAACACCTCACGAATATGCACTATCATATGCTTCTATATGGTATTTCGATAATGTACATACTTCTCAGAGATCTGGCGCTTTTGGGTTGCAATTAAAAAAAATCAATGTGAAAATGGAAAATGATGCGTTTGCAGGAATTGCCACAGATCGTTTCAGGACTGGTTTATTTCAAATTAGTTACTTAGATTCTTTAGTTAATTTTGGTACCGGGTTTTATATTTGGACAGGGGAAACTACCGGTGTGCCCTCAAAACAATTTCCCTTCAATAGGTCAAAAAAATATAAGGACGTATCTTCGCTTCCATATGGAAAAACGAGTCATGGTATTTGGTTTTTGAGCGGTCAAATTCATATTCTTAATGCTCAATTTATTCAGCTTAAATTGGGAATTGATAGTGAGGAAATACGAAATACAATTCAGAATCGGTTTTTACATGATTTACCCTTTTTACCAAGGAAATTCCAAAATCAAACGCCTCATTATCCAAGACTTAATGAAAATGGATTGCCCGTATTTTCATCAAAAGAAGCTAAAAAAGCTACGGAATTTTATTCAGTAGGAATAAATGCTAACTAATTACTTCACGTAGTCTTGTTTTTGAATTAAAATAAATTGTCCACTGTCCAATTTTAAATAACCATACTCATAACAGAAGTAATACGTTTTTCCTGCTTGAGTTATAAAGGTATTGGTGATGTAATGAAAATTGAATCCTTCATCAGCCAGTGTTAGAGCATCTACTGTAGTTTTTCCGTTTGGATTGAGTTTGGCTAAAATACGTCGGTTTTTTCTTAATATTCCATTTATTTTTCGAACGGTTGCATTAGCGTCCTCATTCAATTTATTATTGAACCCATTCCGGCAATAATCGCTACAGAATTTTTGGTCTTTTCTTCCTGAAAGTTTTTGACCACATTCTTGACATGTTCTATTTTCCATAATATATTCACAAATTAAACAATTGTTTCTCAGAATTCAAAACACAACGGATGTTAATGCTTAACAATAATTAACACCAAATACTAAAAAATCACCTTCGAACTTTCTCATTTTTGCATACCTCAAAATTTGTAAAATGGAAGACCACAAAGAGATTATAAATCCCGCTGATTCAATTCGTCAATTGACAGATGAAATTCAAATTGAAACCATTGCAGTTCAAAAAATAAAAGAGGAGGTAGCTCAAGTTATTGTTGGTCAGAAGCAAATGATTGATCGATTGTTAATTGCATTGTTAGCAGATGGTCATGTGTTACTCGAGGGGGTTCCTGGTTTAGCCAAAACATTAGCAGTAAAAACACTTTCAGACACGTTAGATTTATCATTTAATCGGATACAATTTACACCGGATTTACTTCCTGCCGATGTCACTGGAACATTAATTTTCAATCAAAAAAAGGAAGAATTTTCCGTAAAAAAAGGACCTGTTTTCGCTAATTTTGTCTTAGCTGATGAAATTAATCGTGCACCCGCCAAAGTACAGAGTGCTTTATTGGAAGCGATGCAAGAAAAACAAGTTACTTTGGGCGATGAAACATTTTATTTACCCAATCCATTTATTGTCCTAGCTACTCAAAATCCGATTGAACAGGAAGGAACCTATTCACTTCCTGAAGCTCAAGTAGATCGATTTATGTTAAAGGTTCATTTAGATTACCCAACCAAGGAGGAAGAAAAATTAATCATTCGTTCTAATGTTCAGCCTGGTGGTTTACCTAAGGTGAAAAAGATTTGGGGAGATAAAGATATACAGCGAGCACGTGAACTAGTAAGAAGGGTGTATGTGGATGAAAAAATCGAACAGTATATTGTTGATTTGGTAAGTGCAACACGTAAACCTACTGATTATGGATTAGCAGAGATGCAATCTTGGATTTCCTATGGAGCTTCTCCAAGGGCTGGGATTAATATGGCTCTTGCAGCAAAAGCGGTGGCCTTTTTAAATGGTCGTGGATTTGTTATTCCCGAAGATGTTAGAACGATAGCATCTGATGTAATTAGACATCGAATTGGATTAACCTATGAGGCAGAAGCTGAGAATATTTCCCATGCTGAAATTGTTTCCAGAATTATTGCTCGCGTGGAAGTACCTTAAGTATTTTAAAGGGAGTGGAGACAGCCGATATCATAAAGAAAATTCGTTCCATCGAAATAAAATCGAAGGGCTTGTCTGAAAATGTTTTTTCGGGAGAATATCATACTGCTTTCAAGGGAAGGGGTATGGCATTCAGTGAAGTTAGGCAATATCAATTTGGCGATGATATTCGTTCTATTGATTGGAATGTTACGGCAAGATATCAGGAGCCTTATGTGAAAATATTTGAGGAGGAACGTGAACTAACGGTCATGTTTATTATTGATGTTTCGGCATCAAATGATTTCGGTAGTAAAAATAAAACTAAACTAGAATTGGCGTTGGAGGTAACAGGTGTTCTCCTTTTTTCCGCATTAGCAAATAATGATCTATTTGGAGTTGTTTTTGTTTCTGACCGAATTGAAAAATACATTGCTCCTTCAAAAGGTCGAAAACATGCCTTGTATATATTACATCAATTACTTTCCTTAAAACCTGTTGGAAAAGAAACAGACCTTTCGGTAGGTATTAAATACATGCAAGAGAGAATTCGAAAACGATCCATCACATTTGTAATAAGTGATTTTATTGATGAATCTAATTTTCTTGATTCCTTTAAGTTTATTGCTAAAAAACACGATACCATTGCTGTTCAACTAGCCGATTCATTTGAAGTTGAGTTTCCAAATTTAGGGATAATCGAGTTCGAAAATGCCGAAACAGGAGAAACAAGTTGGGTGGATTCAAGCATACCGGAGGTTCGTAGATATATTTCTAAACAAGTGCATTACAGGTTTGAAAAATTGAAATATGAATTACGTAAAATGGGTGCCGATCATATTTTATTGAAGACAACAGAAGATTTTGTAAAACCACTTTATTTATTCTTTAAAAAACGATGAAGTTCTTTTTTACCCTTTTTAGTCTGTCTATTTTTTCACTTGCCTTTTCGCAATCTTCGCGTTTTGCGGTGAACCAAAAATCTGTGCTAATTGGAGAGCCGATTGAACTTTCGTTAACCGTAGTTTATTCAAGTAAATCATCACTCAAAATTTCGGAAAAATGGGATACATTGCCTGTTCGGTTTAAAACTAAAAAGGGAGAAATTGTTGATGCGGGAGATAAATTTGAAATAACTAACTGGACCAAAAACACAAAAAGACTAGGAGATTCAATCGAATGGATTGGTATAGCCAAAGCGGTACTCTGGGATAGTGGTACATTTGTTTTACCAGCAATAGCATACAAAGTAGATTCCAAAAATTTTGTGTCTGATAGTCTTATGTTGGATTGTAAATTAGCCGAAAAAATTAAGGGTAAAGATATTTACGAAATTAGAGATTCATTTATAGACGTTGAATCTGCTGAAAAAAAGGCAAAAGAAGATTCAAACAAGTTATTCTATGTGGGTGTTATTGCTGTGGTATTAATTATTTTTCTTCTGATTTATTTTATGATTAGAAGGGTTAAGAAAAAGGCAAGGGAAACATCGGCCTCGGAATTAACATTAAGTGATCGTGCCTTATTAGCGATCAACGAATTGGAAAAATTACAACTATGGAAAGCAGAAAGACACAAAGATCATTTTGTCGAGTTATCCTTTATACTTCGCTCGTATTTATCTTCAACTTTTGAATTAAAACTTCTTGAGAAAACGACAGAAGAAACATTATTACTACTTAAGCAAAAAAATGTATCGATCATGCAGATTAAATCTATCGAGTTTATTTTGAAGCATGCTGACATGGTGAAATTTGCTAAATCAATCTTAGAAGAAAATTACATTTTGGATTTAGATAATCAAGCAAGAAATTGCGTTAAAAATGCGGAGGAAAAATAATCGTGTTATCAAATTGGAATATATTGGTTTGGGAATATGAGTTTTTACAACCTCTTTGGTTATTCTTATTACTTCTCGTCCCCATTTATTTTTATTTCATCTATCGAAGGAAACATAAATCCAAAGGAGATGTGAAATTTAGTGGTTCTATGCGAACTCAAAAAAAAGTAGAATTAAAATGGGTAAATAAGGTTAGAAAATACTCTGTGTTTTTGCGGGTGCTTGCTTTTGTTTTTTTGGTCTTAGCTTTATCCAAGCCATTCAATTGGGGAAATTATAACACACCTGAAACGGTATATAAAAATGGTATAGATATTATTCTTGCCATGGATGTAAGTGGATCAATGATGGCAACTGATTTTACCCCTAATCGATTAGTTGTTTCAAAGGATGTAGCCAAACAATTTGTAGATGATAGAAAGGGAGATCGAATAGGTTTAGTTGCATTTTCTCAGGAAGCTTATACGGCTTGTCCGGCAACCTTGGATTATGATGTATTAAAAAAACAAATTGATGAATTAAATCCAAATGAGATGGGTAAATTAACTGCTATTGGAGTTGGTTTAGGTACGGCAGTTGCTCGATTGAGGAATGATAGCTTACCCTCTAAAGTGATTATGTTACTTACTGACGGAAGTAATAATGCGGGTGATATTGATCCACTTACGGCTGCTAATTTAGCTAAAGCGAAAAACATTCGGGTTTACACGATTGGAGTAGGAACAAATGGAACGGCCAAAATACCTGAAAATACTCCATTTGGAGTGGTGGAAAGAACCTTCAAAGTTGAGATTGATGAGGAAACTCTGCAAAATATTGCTTCCATTACCGGTGGACAATATTTTAGAGCAACGGACGAACAAAGTTTGAAGGAGATTTATGCTGAAATTGATAAAATGGAAAGGAAAAAACAACTTTCGAGCAGGTTTCAAAAAACACCACCCGCAACCCCTAATGCATTTCTCAATGTGAGTTTACTTTTGTTTTTTCTAACCTTTTCATTTGAAAAAATAATTTTTAAATCGAATGACTAATCAACGGTATACATATGCAATTTCATGGTTTACCATTTTATGGTTAACATATGAAATGCTGTTTTTTGGTCTATTTACTTTCCTTTTATTTTACTTTGATTTTTTCGGAGAAAATACGAATAATCAAGAGCAACTAATTTTCGAACATCCCGAGAAATTATTTCTTTTATTCCTGATTCTTTTAATAGGCTTTTTGCAAGTAAGATCTTTAAATAGGAGAAATGGAATGGTAATAAAAAACGTTCATTCTACCTTTTATTCAGTGCTTTTTAAGCCAGTTTCAACAAAAAAAGCACTCTTAAAATTTATTCTAATTAGAAATGTTTTTGTATTCGTTATTCTAGCGTTAGCTAATCCACTTATTGGAAAAATGAAACAAAATACAAAAGCAGATAACTTAGAATTAGTTATTTGTTTAGATATATCTAATTCAATGAATGCGCGCGATATTGAAAATACTTCTCGACTTGAAGTATCCAAACGAGCGCTATCACAATTAGTCAATCAATTAACAGGAGAGAGGATTGGAATGTGTGTTTTTGCTGGAACATCCTTTGTTCAATTGCCTTTAACGAATGATTATCATGCTGCAAAATTGTTTATTCAAGAAATTGAAACGGACATGATTTCAGCCCAGGGGACCAATATTTCAGCTGCTTTGACAACGGCAAATCAAATGTTTACGAAGCTTAAAACTTCCAAAGGAATATTGATGGTAACTGATGGGGAAGATCACGAAGGAATGAATGACTCAATTATCGATTTATTAATTCAAAAAAAGGTGGAAATTTCCATTTTAGGAATTGGAACTGAAAAAGGAGCACCTTTCCTAATTGATGTTAAAAAACCAGGGTTAGGGTATAAGAAAACGAGTCAAGGTGAGGTGGTCATTAGTAAGCTAAATACCACATTTATAAAGGAATTAGCTAGTAAATTAAACGGGAATGCAAGTGTAGCGAATACAGCCTTTCCAAATGTGTCTGAAGTCTTAACAGAAATTAACCAAATGAAGAAAGGGAATTCCCGAAATTTGGAAATTGAAATTAATCAATCATGGTATCAAATTCCAGTTGGATTTGCTTTGATTAATTTGATTGTATTTTTAATTCTTTCATTTGATTTAAAGAAACAAACATGGTAAAAAAGATTGTTTTTTCGATTTGTGTTTTTTTAAGTGTTTTCTTGTCACATGGCCAAGACTGGAAAGGGAAGTTACAAGAAGCACGAAAATCATATAATGCAGGTAATTATCCATTATCCTACCAAAAATATATGGAGGCAAAGCAGATTGCTCCTGAATCCATAGATTTTTCAAATGAAATTGGACAAGCAGCTTATAAATCAGGTAATTACAAAGAAGCTACTGATCATTTTAATTCCTTTACCGAAAATTCAAAAAATAATAAAGTCGGTGCTAATGACTATCATAATTTAGGCAATTCATATATGAAAGCTAAAAATTATCAACAAGCCATTGAATCATATAAAAAAGCGTTGCGCAAAAATCCGAAGGATCAAGAAACTCGTTATAACCTTTCTGAGGCATTGAGAAAAAACACGGAGAATAATCAAAATAATCAATCCAATAATAACCCACCTCCTTCTAAGTCTGAAAATAAGAAAAAACCGGAAAAACCTCAAGAAAATAAAAATTCGAATTCAGGAAGTCTTCCTAAAAGAGCAGTTGATAGAATGTTGGATAAATTATCCAAGGATGAGGCCAATACGAAAAGAAAAATAAATAATCAGAATAATAAAGGACAAGGTTCAACATCAACAGGAAAAGATTGGTAATGAAAAAAATATCACTTGTTAGTTTGTTTTTTCTACTTGGCATGATACTTCATGCTCAACAAATAATGTTAACGGTTTCAGTAGATAATTCATCACCCACTGTTGGAGAAATGATCGAAGTAATTGTTAAAACAAACATAAACGGTAACATTCAAATAGCTTATCCAAGAGAATTTATTACCGGTGGCGGAGTAATGAATGGAATGTCAAGGCAAATTACCAATTCAAGTTACACCACCATTTATTATAGAAGTGAAAATGGTTCTTTTCAAAAGGAAGGTGAATTCACAATTGGTCCAGCAACAATAAGAAAAGGAAATAAAAGCTATACTTCAAATAAAATTCTTGTAAAAGTAAAAAACGCAAATTCATCATCGTCATCAAGTACATTAAGCCAATCATTACCTTCCAAATCAATGGCGAATAAGTCTGCTTTTGGATTAATTGAAACAAATAAATCAAGTGTTTATATCGGCGAACCCATTTCAATCACTGCGCGGGTTTTTGCTCAATTTGAACCGAAAACATTTGAAAATTATCGAGAGTATACATCCAAAGGTTTGCCAGATAAACATAAAATCCCAAACCCAGAGGTGACGAATGTAGAACTAAAAACCTTTCAGAATAAAAAATATTATTCATTTTCGTACGATAAAAGTATTAGCTTTCCAGCTGAAGCAGGTACTTTTTCGGTTCAACCTTTTCAATTAACATTAGGGCATTTCTTCGATCAAGAGCGGATAAATTCAGAACCTACCTCCATTACCGTAAAACCATTGCCTTCCGGTTCGCCAGCCTCCTTTAAAGGATCAGTTGGTAAAATGAATGTGGAACGTTTAATTAGAAAAACAGCATCTAAACAAGGTGATGTTGCTATTGTGAGTTTTGTTTTTTCAGGATATGGTAATTTACACAGTATTGAAATTCCGGATCTGCAATTACCTTCGAGTATTCAATTGTACGGTGATCCTATGATTAAAGAGGAGTTTGAGTTTACTGAGAAAGGAGCTGAAGGAAAATTAATTATCGATTATAACATTCAATTCTTAGATCCTGGAAACTTAAAAATACCCCATTTCGATTTTTCTTTTTTTGATTTGGAGACCGAAAAATTTGTTGAAATTCAATTGGATTCAATCGTTTTTTCTGTGGATCGAACACCTGGCTTCAATAAAGCGAAGGCTAAAGAGCAAGCGAGTTTAAAACTTGCATCAAAAAAGATACTTCAAGAATCAAATTCGTCTTTTTTTACTCCTAAATCCATGTTAATAATGGGAGGAATTGGATTCTCTTTGCTAGCCATGTTATTTATTATTTTCAAAAGAAAAAAGAAAAAAGAACCTACAAAGGATTTAATTGAAAATGCGAGGGAAGGTATACCTCATGCCGAGTATTCATGTAAAGAATCAATTGTACAAAAAAGAGACACTTTTAACTTAGATTTACAGGTATTAGCTTCTAAAATGAATGATTCTGAGGATTATATTCAATTGGTTTGTGAATCGCTTGATAATTGGTTGGAAGGTCAATTGACTTTTTCCGAAACAAAATCATTAACCAGATTTGAGAAAATTAATCAATTAGAGTCAATTAAAGGAATGGAACAAAAGTCAAAACTTGTTCGAGATATTTTCGCTAAAATCGATGAAGCACGGTATGGATTAAAAATAGATTCATTTGGTTGTCAACAAATTCAGATGAAGTTGGAAGATTTGATTAAAAAATAAAATCTACTTCAAATCCTGTATGTCTTCTAATATTCATTACAAAGTCATTTTCAAACAATAAATATTGTCCTTTAATTCCTAAAAGTTTACCTTCAAAAATTGGAGTCTTTTCAAGGTTAATTAAATTTGGTTGAATGGGGTATTTTAAAACGGGATAATTGAATTCAATAATTTCATCGTTTTCTGATATAAATGTTTGTAAATCAGAAGGCAATTGATCCACAACGTTCCATTTTTCTTCAATTAAATCGATCGAATCATCAATTTCATTTTGCAGCATTTTTCTGTAATTCGTTTTATCCGTAAAAAAAGCTTTTAGCGCAACTTCCAATACCCCAGCCTCATAGCGATTGGGTGTTTCGGCTAAAAAAATGGCAGATTTTGCTCCTTGATCAATCCATCTGGTTGGAATTTGAGTAGAACGAGTAACGCCTACTTTAACTGAATCAGATTGTGCTAAATAAACTACATGAGGTTGATTGTGATTTCTTTCTTCCCATTCAGGATCTCTCCCTTCGCCTACATGAGCTTTACACAATTCTGGACGTAAAATGCAAGGGGATGCTTGCGAGGAATTTATAAAGCAAGAATAGCAAAAACCTTCACCAAAGAATTTTTTTGTTTCGTGATTACAAACTTGGCAATACAAATGACCGGTAAAATCTAGTTTGATTGTTTTGCCAATTAATTCATTAACAACATGATTTGGTGCCCAATCTGAATTATAAATAATTGAATCAGATAGGGTAGTGGACATTTTTTTTAAAATAGACATAAATGCAAGTTTACCAAGTTATTATTGTACCTCCCCAACTGTAGCCTACACCAAATCCCAACAGCATAACTTTATTTCCTTTTTTCAGTTTTCCATCTAATTCAGCATGTTTTAAAGCAATTGGAATAGAACAAGAAACGGTATTACCTATTTCTTCATAATAGGTATAAAATTTTTCCAAAGGAATTTTACATTTTCGTTGAAGGGCATTTAGAATGAATTTACTTGCTTGATGAAAAATAAACAAATCAACATCCTCAAATGTAATATTGTTTTTTATTAACGTATTTTCCAGTAAACTAGGGACTCGCTGTAATGAAAATCGAGCAATTTCTAGCCCATTCATTTGCATGCGCCCATGAGATAGATGCTCTGGTTCGTCCTTGTATAACTCCAACCATTCCTGATCTATTGGAGAACGCGTTGTTTCTCTTTCAACAATCAAATTTTTTGCACCCGATCCGTCGTTCCCAAAAATAAATTTTCCAATTTTCTTTTCAGTACAAGACGAAATTAAAATGGCCACTCCTGCATCACCAAATATGCATCTCATTTCAAAATCTGTTGAATGAATAACGGAGGATGGAATATCAGCAACTAATAACAATACGTTCGTAGCATTTCCTGATTGAATCATGGCATCAGCAATACTTAATCCATAAACAAATCCCGAGCATCCCATGGGCAAATCGATACATCCACAATTTTCACTCAATCCTAATCTATTGTGAAGTACACTTGAACTGGTAGGAGCTTTATAATCCAATCCTTCTGTGCAAAAAATTAGAAAATCAATGGAAGTTTTGATTATTGATTTATTTTCTTGAAATAATTTTTCTGCAGCCTCAAAAGCTAAATCAGATCCTATTTGACCTGGATTTCGAATCGATCTTTTTTTAACTCCAAATAACTGAAGGATCTCATCTTCGGATTTGTCCTCAAATAATGAAGATAGGTCCTGGTTCGATAATGAATTAGGAGGAAGATAATAGCTGATGTTTGTAATTTCAGTGTTCAATTGATCAAAATGAAATCTAAATTTACAAAACTAATTTTAATTAGTATGAATGAAAAAACTCAAAAAGAATGTTTATTGAAGGACATCATAAATAATTTATTTTAATGTTTGGCAACTTTTTCTTACATTCGTCGTCACTAATTTGTCTTAACTCGATTAACTGATTCTATGAAAATAATTGTAACTACCGTTTTAGTTTGCTGTACATTCGCAATTAAAGCCCAAATAACACCGAACAATTCTGTTCAAGTGAAACCAAAATCGGAACTAAAATCCCAAACGCACACCAAGCAAAAATCGGGGGGGAAGTATTACAGTGAATACGTAGTTAGGCCTGAAAAATTAAAAACTTACTTTATCGACGGTTCAATACCTGCAAGTTTCCCAAAATACGATAAATACAAATCGTATGAGGAAAATAAAGCGATTGCCAAGTCTTGGGCGAAAGTGAATAAATCGCTTATTAAAAAAGAATTTTGGTTCAAGTTTGAGGATTAATCCCACCCTAATTTCTACCCTATGTTGAGAAATTTACTCGTTTCCTTTTTAGCTTTTTGTTTTATTAGTTTTTCATTTTCCCAATGTATTGGTGCCGATCCATTTTGCACAGGAACAACATACACTTTTCCAAACAGTACAAATGTTACCAATTTGGGTGCAGTAGATTGTTTAGGAAGTTCACCTAATCCATCTTGGTATTACTTGGAAATTGATGCGAATGGCACGATGAATTTTAATATCAGTCAAGTTAATACTTCAGGAACTGGAATTGATGTCGATTTTGCAATTTGGGGACCTTATACTTCTCTTAATGCTGCTTGTGCTGGAGCAAATCCATTTCCAGCTGGTAGTGGAACAGTAGACTGTAGCTATTCTTCCGCTGCTGTTGAATCTGCATCTATTCCAAATGCTCAAGTTGGACAGGTTTATGTAGTTTTATTAACTAACTATGCCAATCAGGCGGGAACGATAACCTTTAATCAAACTGGAGGATCAGGTTCTGCGGATTGTTCTTTTACTTGTGGTGTTAACCTCACTGCAAATCCATCTGCCTGTTCAAATAATACGTATACTTTATCTGGTAATTTGACAGTAACGGCCGGTCCAGGTATTTCTGTACCAAATTCCGGAACCGTAACTATTACTAATAGTTGTGGTGGTTCTCAAACGTTCAATGCACCTTTCACGAATATTCCTTACAGTTTCCCCGGGTTAACAGCCAATGGAGCGGCATGTACCGTTACTGCTACGTTTTCTGGATTTGCAAATTGTAATACCACTCAAGCTTACACAGCTCCAGCATCATGTGTGAGTCCTTGTGCTATATCTTCGGTATCTGCTGTACCAACGGCTTGTTCTAATGGTACGTACTCGGTAGGTGGTTCTATAGCCTTTACTAATGCTCCTACAACAGGTACATTAACCGTTACTGGTTCATGTGGAGGAACACAAACGTTTAATGCACCTTTTACATCACCTCTAGCTTATAACTTAACAGGTTTAACAGCCAATGGTGCTGCATGTACCGTTACTGCAACATTTAGTGCTAATACAGCCTGTACCTTCACCCAAAACTATACGGCTCCAGCTGCATGCAACTGTGCTATTTCAGCGATTACAGCCACACCATCAGCTTGTAATAATAGTCAATACTCATTAAGTGGTTCTATTACATTTACTAATGCACCTGCAACTGGAACTTTAACCATTACGAATAGTTGTGGAGGATCACAAACGTTTAACGCACCTTTTACATCACCACAAGCTTATACATTAACCGGTTTAACTGCTAATGGTGCTGCATGTTCGGTTACGGCTACATTTTCAGCCACACCGAGTTGTACTTTAACACAGAACTATACAGCTCCAGCTTCTTGTAACTGTTCAATATCAGCAGTTTCAGCTACACCTACGGCATGTTCAGCGAATCAATATTCATTAAATGGAAGTATTTCATTTGCTAATGCTCCTTCTTCTGGAACATTAACCGTTACTAGCAGTTGTGGAGGAACACAAACGTTTAATGCACCATTCACATCGCCACAGGCTTATTCTTTGGCAGGTTTAACAGCAAATGGAGCAGCTTGTTCTGTTACCGCATCTTTTAGTGCTATTCCTGCTTGTACTTTTACACAGAACTTTACAGCACCTGCCTCTTGCAACTGTTCTATGACCACATTAACAGCAGTACCTACTGCTTGTTCTAATAACTTATATAATGTTTCAGGTTCTCTATCTTTTGTAAATGCCCCAACAACAGGAACATTAACCATTTCATCTCCTTGTGGAGGGAATTTAGTAGTTAATGCGCCTTTCACTTCTCCACAAGCCTTCACATTTCCTAATTTAAATGCGAATGGTGCCACATGTACGGTTACCGCGGTATTTAGTGCGAATGCGGCTTGTACGTTGTCTCAAAACTATACAGCACCTGCGGCATGTGCAACCCCAGGATGTGTATCAGACCCTTTTTGTACAGGAACGACGATAACATTTCCTGCTGGAACTAATCAAACTGACGCCTCAATAACTTATCCTAATAATAATTATGGTTGTTTAGGTTCTTCACCTAATCCGGCATGGTATTATTTTCAGATTGCAAATGGGGGTAGTTTAGGATTAGATATGACTAATTCATCAGGAGTAGATATCGATTATATATTGTATGGTCCATATACGGATTTAGCAAATGCTAATGCGAATTGCGATAATATGGGGAATGGAACTACCACAAATGTTGTGGTGGATTGTAGTTTTAGCACAGCAGCAACAGAATCCGCATTTATTACTAACGCTCAACCGGGCGAGGTTTATGTTTTATTGATTACTAACTTTTCCAATACATCTACGAATATTAGTTTTACTAATAATAATAGTGGTACGGCAACAACAGATTGTTCGATAGTTGCTCCAGTATGTAATTTCACCGCATTTACGGGAACTGTTTCATCATGCGATGGCATAACAAATCAATACACGTTAACAGGTACAATAAGTTATGCAGATGCACCAACTACAGGAACGTTAACATTAACAAATTCATGCGGAGGAACGCAAACGTTTAATGCCCCATTTGGCACATCCCAAAACTTCACTTTTACAGGGAATTCAAATGGCGCTTCATGTGTTATTACTGCTAGTTTTTCCGCTGATGCATCTTGTTCTGCAACATTGACTTATACAGCACCTCCATCTTGTACTTGTCCTGCAGAAGTTGGTACCTATGTTACTACGGTAACAGGTGATGCTAATTCATTATCCATGTTATGTTTTGGGGATCAAATTGATATTACTTCTAATAATAATTGGACTCCACCAGGAGAAATTATTGGAGCAACAGATCCATTATCTCCTAATTATGACCCAACAGCTCCGACCTATGATCCAGGAATAGCTTGGTTGGTATATAGTTGTCCACCAACAGTTGCGTTAAACCCAACGATGTCAACAGCAACAGGGTTAACTATTCCAGACGATCCATGCTTACAAGGTGTGGTAGCTAGTACACCAACGATAACAGACATAAATGATTTGTCATTAATTAATGCATTTCCTGCTGGAACTTTTACAAATAATACTGTTTATTTAGTGCCGTTAACCATGTATAGTTTAGTTGATGGTATTTATAGTTACGTTGTTTTACCTGCAGATCCATGTTTTGAGCTTGGAATACCGATTGCGGTTCAATATCTACCGCAAGTAACTGCAACACAAACGCAAAATTGTGCAAACGGTACTGTTACAGCAACGGTGAATGGGGGAGCAGCACAGTTGAATGGAACTAACTTCACTTTAGTACCTGGAAGTATTTCGCCTGCAAGTGCTACAGCTGTGAACGGTACAACAACAAATGGAGGAAATATTATTTTAGGAAATCTAACTACAGGACCGTATTCATTTGATATCGAAGACGCTAATGGTTGCCCTGTAACTGTTTCCGGAACTTTCACAGGTGCTCAAAACGCATCTCTAAGCTATTCTGATGATTTATTTTGTTTGAATGACCTTAATCCATCAGCTCAAATTTCAGGTACGTTAGGTGGCACATTTGCTAGTGGTCCAGGTTTAACATTGAATCCAACTACAGGTGCTATAGATTTAATTTCATCTACTCCTGGAATTTATACAATTACATATACAACACCAGGACCACTTTGTCCAGGTAATGATACATACACAATAACGATTGAAGATTTCCCTGTTGTCGACGGGGGGCCTGACTTAACGTTGTGTATTGGAAATCAAATAACATTGGAAGGATCCGGCGCAGTAAATTATTCTTGGAATTATGGGATGCAAAACGGAGTTCCGTATCTACCTAACATGGGAGAAACTGAATTCATTGTGGTAGGAAGTACGAATGCTGGTTGTACAGGAATTGATACTGTATTAGTAACTGTAATTACGGATTGTGTAGAGGAAGAAGAAGTGATCTTCTGGGTTCCAAATACATTTACTCCAGATAATGATGAATTCAATCAAAATTTTCATGCGGTATTTTATTCAGGATATGACCCATATTCTTTTGAAATGGATATTTTCAATCGTTGGGGAGAATTAATTTGGGAAAGTCATGATGTGAATGCTGGATGGGATGGAACTTACAACAATGGAATGAAAGTACCAGACGGAGTTTATACGTGGAAAATCAAATTCAAACGGAAACAAAATGATAAAAAACTTACATCAGTAGGTCATGTTACTGTTATTCGATAAGTTTGCTAGCCATTCCAAAGTATTAATACCATCTGCGTAATCAGTGAGTGCAGGACTTTGAGAATTTCCAAATGGGATGTAATCATTTCCTATAATTACTTGAATTTTTTCCTTGTTAGATTCTAAAATCGAATTTAATTCATTATTGGAAGTATACCTGTAGTAGTGTATCATAGAAACTGGCGAAAATAACTGATTGGTTTCTTTAAGTAAAACGAAGTTATTGTCTAATACATTTTCTTGGTTTAGCAAGTGTATGGCTCTATTGTAGTCATAATTATTGCCATATTTTTTGTTATTAATTATTTCGCCATATGGAACAATTGCTTCAAAAAATAAATTCAAATTAAAATCAACTGGAATCAATAAAAAACTGACATTTCGGCAACCTTTACCAAAATAGTTAAAGATGTCTAAACCAAGTAAATTTAGTTCTTCAGTAGTTTCATTTCCTTTTATTACTGCAATTGATGTCCTATTATTCCGGAATAATCGTGGTACATGTCCAAAATATTTTTCAAAATGTAAATTGGCATTATCACTACCTGCTGCGATAACAGCTTCAATATTTTTAACTAATCCAAACTCAATAGAAATAACTTCATTTAATTTTGGATGCATTTTAGTTAACCACTCTAAAAATTTAGGTAACAGAATTTTGTCCTCGGAACTTAATTTCACACAAGCATGATTACCTGAAACTAATACACAAAGTAGATCGTGAAACCCAACTAGTGGCAAGTTTCCAGCCATTATAATTAGAATTCGTTTAGGGTTATCTGTAAATGAGTATGCTGAAATCCATGGTTGAATATTTTCAGTGGAAATCATTTTACCTAATTCCAATAATGATTTTCTAACACTTTCTTCTGTAAACCAACCATTATGATTTTTTTGTTGCTGAATGATTAAAGAAAATTCTTCAAATTCACGTTGAGTAAAGCGATTTGCTTTTGTTGGGTCAAATTCATTGTTACCTAATGCAATAAAAAAATCATGTAGGGATTGAATTGCTTGAAGAATTTCTTGTCTTTTCATTCTTCAAAGATAATTTGACTTATTGAAAGACTCTCAAAAAAATAAAATAAACCAAAACTTTTATCGATTCGAACAAAAGGTTTACTAATCCGTTTGTATCTTTGTAACCAAAATTTTGGAGATATGGCAATTACAATAACTGATGAATGTATAAACTGCGGCGCATGTGAACCTGAATGTCCAAATAATGCCATTTACGAAGGAGGGGCAGAGTGGAAATATTCTGATGGTACTACCCTCAAAGGAATTATAGAAACATTAGACGGGAATGAAATACTTGCAGATTCACCTTTTGAACCAGTAAATATGGATGTATATTATATTGTTCATGACAAATGTACAGAATGTGTTGGTTTTCATGATGAGCCTCAATGTGCTGCTGTATGTCCAGTAGATTGTTGTGTTGATGATCCCGATTATAGAGAATCTGAGGATGAATTATTAGCAAAAAAGAATTTTATGCATTTGTAAAAAATGCCCCAATAATAAAAATGAAACAAATTACTTTTACTTCAATCGACGAAGCTATCGATTTGGTTGATCACTTGGACGATGATGGTCTAGAGAATCTATGTGAGAAACATGCCACCGCACAACCTGAATTAATAGACTATATTTTATCAGCAGCTGTGGAGTATGAAAATCCTGATTTGGAAGGATTACTCGTTTATTATTTTTGTCTTTTAATGGAATCGTATTCTCACGCAGGTTGTTCATTAAATAAAATTGAGGTAAAAGATATTGAGGAGT
Organism: uncultured Lishizhenia sp.; assembly: GCA_964612725.1. Classification (GTDB taxonomy): domain Bacteria; phylum Bacteroidota; class Bacteroidia; order Flavobacteriales_D; family Crocinitomicaceae; genus UBA952. The sequence continues at coordinate 24,051 of CAZTFG010000001.1, forward strand.
TTGAACAAGAATTTTTATCAATTTTGGAGACATACTTTGAAGAAGACAACCTAGATCTTCTTGAAGAATATACCGGACAAGCCGACCTAGTTCATTTTATGTTAGTTGAGATATCAACACCTGATGAAGATGGAACTACCTTGGAAGATGAAACAGGAGTTCAATTGTTTATTTCAATGATGGCGTTAATTTCATTAGTTGCCAAAACGAATAATTAATTACCAATCCCTTTTTTTCATTACTGTATACGTACCAAAGAGAAACAATAATGAATAAACTACTGCTGAAAATGCGGTTGTGTATGGAATTTCAAATGTGTATTTTCCACCGGTTAACGATTCAATAAAATTAATGCGCTGAAATGGCTCTTCTACCAATTTAGACATGGTATTTAAAGGTAAATAATCGGTTATCAAGTCTACTTTTTCTGTAATGTTTCTTCCGTTCGCATCGAATTTTTCAATAACTCTAGATTGATATTCAATTATGGTTAATATTACTTCAATCACCCACCAGATAAAGAAAGTAAGAAAAACAAATACTACCCTTTTGATTAATACGGTAATGAAAAGTAGAAAAGTTAAAAAAGTGAATAGTTTTAAAAAATAGCCCACTATAAAATAACTCTCTTTAAAAATTAACTCAATTTCCGTTGATTTTGAAAAAGAAAAACCTAGTAAAAAACCCATGATTACCACAAGGATTGTGGATATAAAAGAAAGTATTGAAATGGTTAATACCTTTGAGATTAAAAATTCTTTTCTACTTAATCCATCTATAATATTCTGCTTAAACATTTTAGTGGTAAATTCATTGGAAATCGTAAATATCACAATTAACCCAAGAAAGATTTTTAGAAGGCCGGTGAAGTAAGCGAGAAAATTCCATATTTGAGGAAAATCTAAAAAACCTTGATCTATTAGTTTAATAGAAATACCTAAAATCGGAACGGTCTGGGAACAAATTAAGGTAAATCCAACAACCAACCCAAAATAAATAGTTGAAAACAAGATTACCGGAAAATAAGAATAGTTTTTTAACCACTCAATACGTATAAGTCTTTTCATTTATGGTATTATTTTACAAGTTCTAAAAATTGTTCTTCAAGTGACTCTTTTTGCTTGACTAAATGGCTGAGGAAAATTCCTTTTTTCACTAAATATATATTTAATTCTTCCGCTGAAACATCTTGATCAATTGAAGCGATAATTTTAGTTTCTTCTATTTTTATATTATTAAAGACATTCATTTGTTGAAGGGCATCAGATAATTCTGTTAGATTAGCTGATTGTAAAATAAAATAGCCTTTTGTGGATGTCATCGCCGAAACCTTTCCACAATAAAGAGAGACTCCTTTTTTCAATATAATTACATGGCTGCAAACTTTTTCAACTTCATCTAATAAATGACTTGCCAATAAGATTGTTGTTCCGAGTGATGCAATCGATCTAATTATTTCGCGAATTTGAATAATCCCTTCAGGATCCAAACCATTGGTTGGTTCATCAAGTATGAGAACTTCTGGATTATTTAACATCGCTGAGGCAATTGATAATCGTTGTTTCATTCCTAAGGAAAAAGTAGCGAATTTATCTTTTTTTCTATCTAATAATCCAACTAGGTTTAATACTTCATCAATTCGCTCGTAAGAAACACCTTTAATTTCGCAAACAATTTTTAGATTTTTTTCTGCGGATAAAAAAGTGTAAAAGTTAGGCTGTTCTATTATAGCACCAATTCTTTTTAAAACTTCGGAGCTTGTTCCTGATTGACCAAACCAAGACCAATTTCCTTCAGTTGGATTTATTGTTGAAAGTAATATTCCTAACGTAGTAGATTTTCCACTTCCATTTGGTCCAAGTAATCCATAAACATTTCCCTTTTCAACAGAAAATGATATTGAATTAACGGCATTGATTTTACCAAATCGTTTACTTAGGTTGCGAACTTCCAGAATGTATTCCATAAATTAATTTTATGAATTAGTTTTTATTCAAAATAAATTGTTGGTTGGAAATTGATGTAATTTCTATCGATTTGCTATAACCCAAAATAAAATCCAGAGCAGATCTATTCGGTTTATTATTTTTTCTTTTAGTGGAAATCGTTTTAATTTGAGTTGTGTAACTTTTTGTCATAGGCAATTTTTCATTTCAAACGATTAAAAGAGAGTTATATTTTATTAGTCAAAGAAAAAGCCAGATATTAATCTGGCTTTCAATAATCTTTTCTACTTTAAAAATGCCTTTATTATGCCATTGTACTTGGTGTTCCAAAGTTCATTGGTGGTAAATTATTCGAATTATTTTCATTTATTCTGCCAAAATTCTCTTCATATTTTTCAATGTTATCTGATAATGCTTGAAGGAATCTCTTGGCATTTTCAGGAGTCATTATAACTCGTGAACGAACTTTTCCTTTGGGCATACCCGGCATAATTTGAATGAAATCACATACTACTTCAGCAGGGGAATGCGTAATTATTGCAAGATTAGAATATACACCTAAAGCTGTTTCTTCAGATAATTCTATGTTCATTTGATTTTCTTGATTTTCCATGGTACTAATTTCTAACGTTCTAATCCTGCTAAATATCTTTCTGCATCTAAGGCAGCCATACAACCCGTTCCCGCTGCTGTAATTGCTTGTCTGTATATTTTATCTGCAGCATCTCCTGCTACAAAAACACCGGAAACATTCGTTTTTGAGGTTCCTGGTTGAGCATATTTAATATAACCAGTTTCATCTAAATCGATATAGTCTTTGAAAATATCCGTATTTGGTTTGTGCCCAATGGCAACGAAAAAACCTGTACAAGGAATGGTTGTAGTTTCTCCAGTAACACTATTTTTTACAAGAGCACCTGTAACACCATTTCCATCTCCTAAAACTTCTTCCGTTTCAGAATTAAAAAGTATGGTAATATTTTCAGTCTTTTTTACCCTGTCAGCCATTATTTTAGAAGCTCTAAAGTCATCTTTTCTAACCAACATAGTAACTTTGGTACAAAGTTTCGATAAATAATGAGCTTCTTCACAAGCAGAGTCACCGGCACCCACAATAACAACTTCCTGACCTCGATAGAAGAATCCATCACAAACGGCGCAAGCAGAAACTCCGCCTCCATTTAACAAATATTTTTGCTCACTTTCTAAACCAAGGTATTTTGCAGAAGCACCCGTGGATATGATAATAGTATCAGCATGAATTTCATGACCTTCTTCCGTCCAACATTTGTGTATTGGCCCTGTGAAATCTACTTTATTAATAAAACCAAAGCGAACATCTGTTTCAAAACGCTTTGCTTGTGCTTCTAATTCAACCATCATTTCTGGTCCACTAATTCCTTGAGGATATCCAGGAAAGTTTTCCACGTCATTCGTAGTTGTTAATTGTCCTCCGGGCTGCATTCCTTGATACAAAACGGGCTTCATGTCAGCGCGTGCCGCATAAATTGCAGCAGTAAAACCCGCTGGACCTGAGCCAATTATTAAACATTTGATTTTTTCTGGTGTATTCATTTATATCTGATTTTGAACTACAAAAATAACTATTTAGATTCATAATAAATCCACTTCAGTAACATTCAATTTGATTATTTGTTGTATTAATTTGCCATTTTGTAATGAAGGCCGATACCTAATACCGATTTAAATTGTGTTCGTGGGCCATAGTTGCCGTTGATGTCTTTTACTTTGATATCATCGTCATAAATTAAATTGAACTGTGTGGATGCGGAAAAAAGTTTATTCACTTTAAATAGAATGATTAATTCGGCATTAATATCAATGTTTTCAGGGTGGTCACTATAATTACTAAATAATTCAAGTTTTGATTTTAGATCAATATTTTTCATCAACGCTTTATTCCATTTCATTTTAATATACGCTCCATATTCTTCTCGGAAGTTTCTTCCTGGCATTACGATGTTTCCTAACGCATCTTTACTTGCTTTTTCAACCCCGAAAGCCCCAGTATTTGCTAAGGTTTGATCCATTACTATCGTTCCTTTGAATGCAAAGGGGGATGCGAAAATAGAAAAGTTCTCATTTTTTATGTAATCCAATCCAAAAGCAACGTTCAGATAACCAGGGGCGAGAAAAGTAGAGACTTTAACTGAATCATTTGGTAAATTGAATCCACTTAAAAATTGGGTTTTAAAACCTGTATTAAAAGAGAAGAATAGATGTTTTGAAAATTTTTGGCCATAAATGCTACTGAAATCAATACGGTCGTCTGTTTTTTGAAGAGAATTACCAACCAAATTATCGAAATATTTTATTCCCCCCAAAGCGATCAGTAAATCTGTAGACCATTTTGAATCACCTTTTGAATAATAATTACCTGTACTAATGGTTCCAATCAATGATAAATTATTCCTTCCTCCCGCATTCCAATTGACAAAAGTGGATTGTGTACCTGTTAATTGGTAAATCATTTTAAACTTCCAGGGTTTCTCTATTTTTATAGAGTCTTTTTTAATCGGAAGAGAATCGTTTGCAAAACTCTCATGAGAGGTAAATACAAAAATTAACACCTTAAATACAAGGTTTGTTACTTTGTGTATGTTAATTTTGTGTTTCAATTTAACAAAGGTAATTCATGAAAATATTTCTACACGCAATGACGATAATTGGTTTCATAATTTTTGTGAACAATTTTTCTATTTCTCAATCGGTTGATTATTCCATTACTACCAATTGGGCTATTTTACCCGATCAGCCAAATTCGCCTGTTTCGGAGTTTATTCAAGATTCTTCATGGATTAGTAAGGCAGATGTCTTTTATGTTTACCCAACCTTATTTTTAGACAAATCCGATACGAACTGGAATATAACGATTGAAAATGAAGGTCAGCGTAAAACAGTTACTGAAAAGGCTGTCAAGTTTCAAGCTTCTGCTTGGGCCGAAAGTGGTAGATTATTCGTTCCCTTTTATCGTCAGGCCCATATTCGATCCTATAGAAAATTAAATCAAGGTGGTAAAGAAGCGCTGCTTTTGGCTTATTCAGATATCAAGTCTGCTTTTCAATATTATCTTGAGCATTATAATAATGGTAGACCAATTATTCTTGCTGGTCACAGTCAAGGTTCAACCCATTTGTCTTTATTACTGAAAGATTTTTTTGACGGAACCCCATTGCAAAAACAACTAGTAGCTGCATATATTCCCGGTATTGGTATTGATAAAAACAATTATGATTCTCTCCAATTGATGAAGTCTCCTGATGAAATAAATGGATTTGTAACTTGGAATACATTTAAGAAAAAAATAAATAAAGAAAAGTTTGAATTGTGGTACAAAGGAAAATTAGTTGTGAATCCTATTACGTGGGACATGACTAAACAGGCCGCAAGAGAAAATCACAAGGGATTTTTATTTTGGAATGGCAAAATGTATAAGCAGAGTTTTTCAACAAATTTGATTGATGGTGCAATTTGGATTACAACGCCACATTTCCCTTTTCGCACCATGGCTTTAACCTTAGATGATTATCACTTAGGGGATGTTAATTTGTTTTGGGAAGATATTCGTTTAAATTCTAAGCAAAGATTAGAAAAATGGAGTAATTCTCAAAAATAGATTTAATATCGAATCATAAAATGTTGCTTAGTTTGTTGTTTTTTAGGAATAACTATACCTAATCGAAATAAATCTATTGTCACATGAAAATTATCTGATTGAATAATTTCATTCCATGCCTCAAACATGGATGAACTCCATCTAATATCATCTAAAATAAAGATGGTGTCGTTATGGGCATGTGTTTTTAATTTTTCCAAATAATCTATTAATGCTAACCCATCATGGTGTCCATCGATGAAAATTAAATCATACTTTTCGCTCGTTAGTTTCGAAATAAAGGAATGAAAAGTTTCATTAATAGTTTGAAAAGTTAAGTCCAAATCATTAAAATTTTCAATTGCAACAGCAAGTGTTTCAGGGCAACCTTCGACCGTTGTAACATTCGCTTTAGGAAAGCCGGTTTTTAGATGAATGCTTCCAATTCCAATCGATGTTCCAAGTTCCAGGATTTCGCCCGGTTTATAGAAATGTGATAATTTGTAAAGAAGGTCACCATATTTACCTTTAGAAGAACTGATATTAAAAATTGATTGTACTTTTCTACTTGATTTTAATTTTTTTGATCCTGCACCAAAATCAGTGATAGCAATTGAAGTGTTTGAGGATTTTAATTTGGAGAAAAGAGCTGCTCTTTGATTAATAAATAGTGGGGGCAGATCAATTTTCAAGCATTTATCCACAAAATCATATACAAAAGGTGAATGAATTCCATGCCTACCTTTGGCAAGAACAAAATATTTGATAATTTCGAGCGGTAATATCACGATACAAAAATAAGGTATATTCTAGCATGAAAGTTTATTCTTCCGATTCAAGTTTGATTCAAGGTCAAAAAATCAAAAAAGGGAATCAATTTATTCATGTGATAAAACCTTGCAGATTAGACGAAGGAATTATTTCCTTGTCAGATTTGAATTTAGAAGTTCAGTTGGAAGGTGATTTAACTTGGTTTATTCCTGCATCCGGATCAGGTTCAAGGATGTTTCAACTTTTACATGATTATTTAAACGATTTAATAGTTTCAAGAGAATTGGAAATTTTTATTTCGAATTTGAATCTTTTTCCTTTTTTTGATATGCTCCCTGACCAACTCAAATCTTGTTCAACTCACAATCAAGAACAACTCCTTGAGTTGATTAAATTCGTACTTTTTGAAAATGGGTTGAATTTTGGTAGCCTTCCTAAAGGATTAATACCGTTTCATCGCACACACAAAGGTTTTACTACTTCATTTCAAGATCAAATTGAACAAGGTCAGTTAATTTTTATTGGTCCTACCCAATTCCATTTTACTATTCAGGAAAATTATCAATCCCAAATTGAACAAAACATTAATAAAAGCGAAAAGGTAAAAGATAGTTCCGTTACATTTTCATATCAATCACCGGAAACAAATTCTTATGTGTTTGACAGTCAATTAAACTTGGTGTTTGATAATCATTCATCTCCTTTAAAAAGGCCATCAGGACATGGTGCATTGTTACGCAATTTGAATGAAGTTCAATCGGATTATATCTTGATTAAAAATATTGATAATGTACAGCATTTAAGTAAGAGTAAGTTAACTTTAAATTATTGGAATGATTTAATTAAATTAACTCAAGTGATTAAAAATCAACTATTTAAGTTGTATAAAAATCCAAAATTGGAAGTTTTCTTGGAATTGAATCAAAAATATCATTTCACATCCAAAGAGAATCTTGAAATGTTGGTTGGTGATGAGCAAATTCAGACATTCATTAATAGACCAATTCGTGTTTGTGGTATGGTGAAAAATAGTGGTCAACCAGGAGGTGGTCCTTTTTGGGTGGAGAAAAATGGAGTTGTTTCTAAACAAATAGTAGAAAAAGCACAAATTGCACCTACGCTATCACAGCAGCAAATAGTAGAGCAAAGCAGTCATTTTAATCCTGTAATGATTGTAGCTTCTGTCAAGGATTATCAAGGTGTTAAATTTAACCTCACAGATTTCAAAGACGATGAATCCTATTTTATTGTTCAAAAAAGGCATGAAGGTAAGGATGTGCAATTTATCGAAAATCCTGGATTGTGGAACGGGTCAATGGCTAATTGGATTTCTGTTTTTGTTGAAATTCCAGCAGAAACTTTTAGTCCGGTAAAAACCGTTCTCGATTTATTAGATGAATCACATCAAGCATGAGTTTTATCAATTCCTAGCAAGCTCATTTAAAATAAAACTCTATTTTTGTGCTATGGCAATTCTTTCAATACCAGACAATAAAATTCAACTTATTGATTCTCAAGAAATCAAAGAATTTTTAAATCAAAGGGGTGTATTTTTTGACCAATGGATGTGCGATGTTGAGTTTTCCAATCAGGCTACATCCGAAGAAATATTAATGGCTTACGAGAAGGATTTAAAACCGTTTATGCAGAATGGTGGATATGAAACGGCAGATGTTATTTCTATAAATTCTACAACTGAAAATTATAAGGCAATCCGAGAAAAGTTTTTAGCTGAGCATACTCATTCTGAAGATGAAATTCGTTTTTTTGTAGATGGAAGTGGCTTGTTTTGGTTTAATTTGGAAAATGAGCCTGTTTTTAATTTGCTGTGTGAAAAAGGAGATTTGATTAGTGTACCAGCCGGAAGTAAACATTGGTTTGATGCTGGAGAAAATAATCCATTTGTGAAAGCTATTCGCATTTTTATAGATATGAGTGGATGGGTTCCTCATTATACTCAGTCAAAAATTGAATTAAATTACCTTGATTTTAACGTAAAAAGAAAATGAAAGATGTCAAATTTGTGCTGATGGATATTGAGGGGACGACAACATCAGTTTCATTTGTTTATGAAGTATTATTCCCTTATTTTCAACGGAATATTCAATTGCTGGCAAAATTGAAAAATGTGAAACAAGTAAAGTTGGCATTCGATCAGGTGCGTGAAATCGTATTAAAAGAGGAGGGGAAAGAAGGGTTGAGTATAGATGAAATTATTTCTTATTTGCTGCTTTGGAGTAAAGAGGACCGAAAAGTAACTCCGCTCAAAACGGTGCAAGGTATTTTGTGGGAAACGGCTTATAAATCAAGTGAAATAAAAGGACATGTTTTTGAAGATGTCCCAAGTAAATTGATGGAGTGGAAAAATAGTGGTGTGCGGATGGGTGTTTTTTCATCTGGTTCAATTGATGCACAGCGTTTATTATTCGGATATAGCGAAACGGGAGATTTGAACAAGTATTTTTCCTTTAATTTTGACACGAATACTGGTTCAAAAAAAGATTCACTAACGTATCAGAAAATCGCAACCAAAATAAATTTAGATCCACAACATATTTTATTTCTATCCGATATTATTGAAGAACTGCAAGCAGCGAAAGAATCTGGTTTCAAAACCATTCAACTGGTGAGGGAATCAACCCAAGCGAATTGGGAGGTAACTGCAACTAACTTTATGGAGATAAATTTAGAGTGAAACCTAAGTTACATTCGGTTGCGTAGATAAAATTAATTTTGCCTTTGATTAATAATATAAATTATGAGATTACTTTTAATTGCGACATTGATGCTTGTTATTACAGCATTTAGTACTTCTGGAAATTCTGCCTATGGGCAAATCATAAATAGAAAAGTTAATAAGGCTGAATTTGCTCAATTAATGAAGAAGTCGGGTGCTCAATTAATTGATGTTCGAACGTCTAGAGAGTTTTCAAATGGATTTATAGCAGGCGCAAAAAACATTGATTATAACGGCGAATCATTTGAGAAACAAATGAAGAAATTGGATAAAAACAAACCAGTATTAGTGTACTGTGCTGCTGGTGGAAGAAGTGAAAATGCTTCAGAATTACTCAAAGAATGGGGATTCAAAGAAGTTTACGATCTAATTGGAGGGTACAACGGTTGGAAATAAAGTAACTTGTCAAAAGAAAAACCAATTATATTGCTCGGATTCATGGGGGTTGGTAAAACCTCTATTGGTAAAAAATTAGCCAAACAAATGGGTTGGCTTTTTTTTGATACAGATAAACAGATCGAAAAAAAAACAGGTTTGTCTATTCCCGAAATTTTCAATCAACTTGGTGAAGATTTTTTTCGTGATCATGAAAGAGAAATACTGAACGAAATCGCATCTTTAGAAAATGTTGTTGTATCGGTTGGCGGCGGTTTACCTTGTTTTTATAATAATATGGATCGATTAAATGAAATTGGAACAACTATTTATCTGAAACTAGAACCAGAATTTATTGTTAAACGTTTACTTGAGTCAAAAATCAAACGACCCTTGATTGAAAATTTATCTGAAAAACAAGTGGAAGAGTTTGTAATTGATAAATTAACCATTAGAGAAAAGTACTATTTGCAAGCAAATGTTGAAATTAGAGCAGATCGCTTTGCTTGTGAGCATATTCTCAATTGGGTCAGCTAATTAACGTTTTTTCGAAATAAATTTCTGCTGATTTCATTGAAATTAACAGTTGTTAACAATGTGAACGTTAATAAAAAATCGCTTAGAATTTTTGTAATCAGTTGAATTGCAACTATTTTTAACACATTAATAATTAAATTTTATATTATGAGTTTAGATTCAATGGGATTAGGTGGTTTGTTAGCATTGCTTGGTGCTTACTTAATTTTTGTTTTAGCGATTGCAGTTGTAATGTTAATTTCAATGTGGAAAATATTTTCAAAAGCAGGACAGCCTGGTTGGGCTATTTTAGTTCCGATTTATAATATGATCACATTACTTAAAGTTGTTCGTAAGCCAGTTTGGTGGATATTATTAATGTTAATTCCATTTGTC
>CAZTFG010000001.1:34422-37178 GCA_964612725.1 uncultured Lishizhenia sp.
AGTTGAGAATTAATTAATGCGGTAAATCGTTTAAATGCTGTCAATCTTTGACAGCATTTTTTGTTTGATAGAATTAGATTCTAAGTTTTTCTTACCTTTGTTTAGTTATCAAAAATTGATTCATGAAATTATTGGAAAATAAAGTGGTTTTAATCACAGGAGCCTCACGTGGAATTGGAAAAGCAATTGCTGAAGAATGCGTTAATCAAGGTGCTAAAGTAGTATTTACCTACGTGTCATCAGATGAAAAAGCACGCGCGCTAGAAACTGAATTAACCCAGCATGGTGGAATAGCAAAAGGCTATAAATCCGATGCTTCTAAATTTGATGATGCTCAAAAATTAGTGGATGATGTAGTTGCTGAATTTGGAACTATTGATGTGTTGGTTAATAATGCTGGAATTACGCGAGATACACTTTTAATGCGTATGACTGAAGAACAATGGGATGAAGTAATTAACACGAATTTGAAGTCTGCGTTTAATTTAACAAAAGCTGTTCAAAAACCAATGTTAAAAGCACGATCTGGGTCTATTATCAATATGTCTTCTGTTGTTGGTGTGAAAGGAAATGCAGGACAATCGAATTATGCTGCTTCAAAAGCAGGATTAATTGGGTTTACAAAATCTATTGCTGCAGAATTAGGTTCACGAAATATTCGTTGTAATGCCATTGCACCAGGTTTTATTGAAACAGAAATGACAGAAGTATTAGATCAAAAAGTGGTGCAGGAATGGCGAAATGCAATTCCGTTGAAACGCGGTGGAACACCATTGGATGTGGCTAATGTGACCGTTTTTCTTGCTTCTGACATGTCAGCATATGTAACAGGACAAACGATTCATGTTTGCGGTGGAATGTTAATGTAAGCTATGAATATTCGTCCAAGAAGAAATAGAAAGTCTGCAGCCATTCGAAATATGGTGGAAGAAACACATTTGGGTGTGCAGCACTTGATTTATCCCATTTTTTTAAAGGATGGTATCGGAATTAAGGAAGAAGTTTCTTCTTTACCCAATAATTTTCGTTGGTCCATTGATCAATTAATTCCTGAAATTGAATCGTGTTTAAAATTAGGTATCACAACCTATGATATTTTTCCTGCTGTAGATGAAAAATTAAAGGATAAAACGGCAACTTACAGCTATGCTTCAGATAATTTTTATTTGAATGCAATTCGTAAGCTTAAAGAAACATTTCCCGAAATATGCATCATGAGTGATGTAGCCATGGATCCTTATTCGTCAGATGGACATGATGGATTGGTTGAAAATGGTAAAATTCTCAACGATGAAACATTGCCTATTTTAGTTGAAATGGCTTTAGCTCAAGCTCAAGCAGGAGTAGACATTATCGGACCATCTGATATGATGGATGGTAGAGTAGGAGTTATACGTGATGCGTTAGATGAAAAAGGCTATGCAGAGACAAGTATCATGTCTTACACGGCGAAATATGCGAGTGCTTTCTATGGCCCCTTTCGAGATGCGCTCAATTCTGCTCCAAAGTCAGGGGATAAAAAGTCATACCAAATGAATCCGGCAAATAAAAGGGAAGCCCTGTTGGAAGCTCAATTAGATTTTGAGGAAGGAGCCGATTTTTTAATGGTAAAGCCTGCTTTATGCTATTTGGATATTATTCATATGTTGAAGGAAAATTTTAGTATTCCAATAACCGCCTATAATGTTAGTGGAGAATGTGCCATGATTCATGCTGCAGCCCAAAATGGATGGTTGGATTATGATCGTGCGGTAATGGAAACGTTATTAAGCATAAGAAGGGCAGGAGCTGATGGGATTTTAACTTATTTCGCAAAAGATTTTGCATTAATGACAAAAAAATAGAATATGAAAAAAGGAACGATTTATTTAAGTTTTTTAATGGTGTTGATTTTTTCAACAGCTCATTCTCAAGAATCAGTTTCGGCTGATATGAAAAATGTGATTCAACTGTTGAAATTAGAGTCAACTAAAATTGACTTTGACCATTCAATAGAAAAACCTTTACGCTATATTCCCGAAATGATGGGGTTTGCGCTGATTGAACGTGTAAGTGATGAACCTGGTTTAGGAGAATACAACTGTCACATGGTTCTTTATAATGCTTCAACAAAAGAAATTACAAATAAATATGTTTTTCCTTTAGAAACAGGTGTAATGCAATTAACCGAAGTTAATTTTGATTTTGCTCCCTACATGGTGAAAAATTCAACGCGTGCAATTGGTCTTCGTTTTCATATGGATGGACCAAGTAAGCCTAATCCTTTTTCTGAAGAGAAATTTTACTTATTTGTAAGCGAGAAAAATACTTTCGTACCTGTAATAAAAGAATTTACTTCTTATCAATACGCAGGTGAATGGGATATGGATTGTGCCGGAGAGTTCAATGAAACGAATGCATATTTTATCATGTTACCAAGTACTACTAATGGATATAATGACATACAAGTTAATTTGAAAAAAGTAAATACCATACGTAAATTTGTAGCCGGTGAGTGTGAAGCGAAAGAAACTGGTTCCAAAGAAACAGTAGTACTTACCTTTCAAAACGGAGCATACTCCATAAAAAAATAAAAGATACATAGATCATGCAACAAATGCAAGAAACCAGACTCAATTCAGACCAATTAATTGCCTTAGAGGATAAATACGGAGCGCACAATTATCATCCACTTCCCGTTGTACTTGAAAAAGGTGAAGGAGTGTATTTATGGGATGTAGAAGGGAAAAAATATTTTGATTTTCTTTCTGCTTATT
>CAZTFG010000001.1:37188-74375 GCA_964612725.1 uncultured Lishizhenia sp.
CATCTAGGGCATTTTACAATGACTCGTTAGGTGTCTATGAAAAATATGTTTCTGAGTTTTTTGGTTTTGATAAGGTTTTACCAATGAATACGGGTGCAGAAGCTGTTGAAACGGCAATAAAATTATGCAGAAAATGGGCGTATGAGGTAAAAGGGATTTCAGAAAATCAAGCCAAAATAATAGTTTGTGAAGGTAATTTTCATGGTCGAACCACAACCATTGTATCCTTTTCAAGTGATCCAAGCTCGTATCATAATTTCGGACCCTACCCAGCTGGTTTTATTCAAATTCCATACAATGATCTTGAAGCCTTGGAAAAAGCTTTACAAGAAGAAAATGTAGCAGGTTTTTTAGTGGAACCAATTCAAGGTGAAGCAGGGGTTTATACACCAAGTGAGGATTTTATTTCAGAATCTAGAAGATTATGTTCACAATATAATGCCTTATTAATTTGTGACGAAGTACAAACAGGTATTGCAAGAACAGGAAGTATATTGGCATCTTGTGGGAATTGTTGGTGTGAGTCCAAATGCGAAAAGCAAGAAACGTATAGTAAACCGGATATTTTAGTTTTAGGTAAGGCTTTGTCAGGAGGTGTCTATCCAGTTTCTGCGGTTTTAGCTGATGATGAAATAATGCATGTAATTAAACCAGGTCAACATGGATCGACGTTTGGTGGAAACCCCATCGCTGCAAGGGTGGCTATTGAATCGTTAGAAGTTGTAGTGGATGAAAAATTAATGGAAAATGCTCGAAAATTAGGAGTAATTTTCAGAAATGAAATGAATCGAATCAAATCATCCTGTGACTTGATAACTTTAGTTCGAGGTAAAGGGTTGTTGAATGCAATTGTAATAAATGATACCGAGGATAGCTCAACGGCTTGGGATATTTGCATGGCCCTCAAAGAAAATGGTTTATTAGCCAAACCGACGCATGGAAATATCATTCGATTTGCTCCGCCATTAGTTATGACAGAGGAAGAATTAATGGAATGTGTTGCTATTATTGAAAAAACACTTGTCTCTTTTCGAAAAAATTAAGGAGTATTAAAATCCAAAATTATCAAATCCATTTTGGGTAAGTTCTTGGTATTTTTCTTCGTTGAATTTGAATAATTGTGAGGGTTTGTGAGGAACTCCACGTTGTTTTTCCTTCAGGGAGGTAACAATGTCCAGTTTTTGGATTTTTCGACGAAAGTTTCTTTTATCCAAAGGTTTTTCTAAAACGGATTCATACAACCGGTGTAATTGGCTTAAAGTAAATTTTTCAGGAAGTAAATTAAATCCAATGGGTTGAATTTTAATTTTTTGTTTTAGTTTTTCCTTTGCGGCTTGTAATATTTCAAAATGGTCAAAAGCTAGTTCGTTAATTTCACTTACCGATGCCCATCCGGCTGTTTTAGCAAAAGAGGAAGCCTGAGGCATGTAATCGGGCATTTTAACTAAAGAAAAATAAGCCACCGTTATTACACGAGCTTCGGGTTCTGCTCTTATGGATTTTAACCATTCGCGGTCTGAATCTTTACTAATTCTATTTGGATCACCGAAGGCACCAACTTGCTCTAAATAAATATCTTTTAATCCTGTAAGTTCCTCTAATACTCTATTTGCTGCTTGGTCTAAATTTTCATTATTGTAAATTAAGTTACCAGGTAATGCAAGTCGAGGACCCCGATCTTCTGTATTTCCACCTCGATCAATTAAAAGAACCGTTAGTTTTTCTAAATCAAATCCAAATATGACACAATCGACCGAAACGTTCGGATTTAGTTCGTTTTGAATGACTTTTTTTAGTTCTTTTTTCACAGTTTCAGAGTTATTTGTATATTTGAAAGTGTTAAATTGACACAAAGTAATTAAATACAGTATTTTTAGACATGATATTCATAATTGAAAGTGGCTCAACCAAAAGTGATTGGGTATTATTAGATGGCAAAAGTAACCAAAGTTTTTTTTCTACCATAGGGTTTAATCCATATTTTCATACTGCAGAAATAATAGAATCGGAAATCAATAAAAATTTAGATTTAGTTGCCATTGCCGATTCAATTACAGCTATTTACTTTTACGGAGCTGGTTGTTCGAGTGATCAATTAAATAAAATTGTTCATGATGGGTTAAGTCGGGTTTTTTCTACGGCTGAAATTAAAGTAGAACATGATTTAACAGCTTGTGCTTATTCAACCTATCAAGGTAGCCCTTCCATTTCCTGTATTATTGGAACTGGTTCAAATTCATGTTACTTTGATGGTCAAAATGTTTCAGAGGTTGTGCCTGCATTGGGATATATTCTTGGCGATGAAGGAAGTGGAAGTTATTTCGGAAAGAAATTGCTTTCATCTTATTTATACCACAAATTACCAAAAAATATTGAAGAAGATTTTGATAGAACGTTCCAATTAACTAAAGATGAAATAATTGAGAATGTGTATAAAAAACCAAATGCCAATGTATACATTGCTTCATTCATGCCATTTATTGCTAAACACAAAGAAGAGGAGTTTTTCAAAGTAATGGTAGAGGAAGGCATGAGAAACTTCATGGAGGTACATGTTTGCTGTTATTCAGATTATAATGAAGTTCCGGTTCATTTTGTAGGCTCAATTGCTCAGATTTTTGAAAGAGAGGTTGTAAAAGCAGCAGATTCACTCGGAATCAGAATTGGGCAAATAATTCAAAAACCCATACAAGGTCTGGTGGATTATCATCAAAATTATATTTTAAATAAGCAATTAAATTAATTATGAAAGGGATATTAATCATTGGTTTTTTCGTTATCTCTAGTTTATGTTTTGGACAATTTGAGTCAGTTAAATGGGCCAGTAATTCCACAATTTATGAGGTAAATGTTCGTCAATTTACAAAAGAAGGAACGTTCAAAGCCTTTCAAAAACAATTGCCTCGGTTAAAGAAAATGGGGGTAGATATTATTTGGTTTATGCCGATACATGAAATTGGTTTAAAAAATCGAAAAGGTACGTTAGGAAGTTATTATGCTGTTAAAGATTACAGATCCGTAAATCATGAATTTGGAACCTTGCAAGATTTCAAAGACGTGGTGGATGCTTCTCATAAACTGGGAATGAAAGTAATCATTGATTGGGTTGCTAATCATACTTCTCCCGATAATGTTTGGGTTGAACAAGGTCATAAAGATTGGTACACGCTGGATTCGACGGGTAATCTACAACCAACAATTGGGACTGATTGGTGGGATGTGGCTGATTTGAATTACGATAATATAGAAATGAGAAATGAAATGATTTCTTCTATGAAATATTGGTTGACAGCCGCAAATATTGATGGATTTAGATGCGATG
Source organism: uncultured Lishizhenia sp. (assembly GCA_964612725.1). GTDB lineage: Bacteria > Bacteroidota > Bacteroidia > Flavobacteriales_D > Crocinitomicaceae > UBA952. The sequence continues at coordinate 40,511 of CAZTFG010000001.1, forward strand.
TGGCAGGTTGGGTTCCAATGGATTTTTGGATTGAAGCACGTACCAAATTGGATGAAGTAAAAAAAATATTTTTTCTAGCGGAATCTGAAGGCGTTGATCAACATCAAGCATTTGATATGACTTATGGATGGGAACTTCATCACGTTATGAATGATATCGCAAAACAGAAAAAACCGGTTTCATCCATTTACAGTTATTTTGAAAATAATAAATATCCTAAATCAGCCTACCGAATGCATTTTACGTCAAATCACGACGAGAATTCGTGGAATGGTACGGAGATGGAACGGTTGGGTGAATCACGATTTGCATTTGCGGTATTTGCAGCTACAATTGAAGGCATGCCATTAGTATATAATGGTCAAGAAACATCATTAAATCGCAGATTGAAATTTTTCGAAAAAGATTCAATTGTTTGGGATAAAATGGATTTGGTAGATTTCTATTCAAAGTTATTGCACCTAAAAAAGAAGCATCCAGCGATGAAATCAGGAATTAGTGGTGGAGACCTTTCTTTTTTAAGTAACCAAGACAAAAATTCTCCTGTACTTGTCTACCAACGTAAGCTAGGTAAGAAAAAAGTGATCTGTGTGATAAATCTTTCCGATAAGGAATCAAAAACAAATATTAAAACTCCAAGTTTAAGTGGGAATTTCAAAGAGTTGTTTTCGGGTAAAAGTAAAAGATTAAATGGAGAATTAACTGAGACTTTTAAACCATGGGAGTATCGTATATATTATAATTAACTTATATTTTCATGCAGCAATCTAAACCTTCACTCTCTTTTTGGCAAATCTGGAACATGAGTTTTGGATTTATGGGGATTCAATTTGGTTGGGGACTACAAATGGCCAATATGAGTTCAATCTATGAAAATTTAGGAGCCAAACCTGAAGATATTCCTGGATTATGGTTAGCTGCTCCTTTGACTGGATTATTAGTGCAGCCTATAATTGGGTATTTAAGCGATCGTACTTGGCATCCAACATGGGGTAGGAGAAGACCTTATTTTTTAATCGGAGCTATTCTAAGTTCTCTTTGTTTGTTTCTGATGCCTAATTCATCATCCTTATGGATGGCTGCAGGTTTACTTTGGATAATGGATTCATCTATTAATATCAGTATGGAGCCTTTTCGCGCATTTGTAGCAGATAAATTGCCAGTAAAACAAAGAACCCTAGGGTTTTCCATGCAAAGTTTTTTTATTGGCGTTGGGGCAACTGTGGCGAGCGCACTTCCGTGGATTTTTACTAATTGGTTTGATGTGAACTCAACTGCTTCAGTAGGTCAAGTTGCTGATAACGTAAAGTGGAGCTTCTATATTGGTGGTATTGCATTCTTTCTTGCGGTACTTTATACTATATTGACGTCCAAAGAATACCCACCAACAACTGAGGAGCTAGAAGAACAATCGAAAAATAAAAAAGGTTTTTTTGCTGGATTTAATGAAATTATTCACGCGATAACACATATGCCTAAATTAATGAAACAATTGGCCTTGGTTCAATTTGTTACATGGCCCGGATTATTTTTAATGTGGTTTTATTATACCCCAACTGTGGCAGCGGAAATATTTGGTGGGACAAATGGTTCAGTAGCCTATTCAGAAGGACAAAACTATGCTGGGTTAACTTATTCATTTGAGAATATCATAACATTCGTTTTTGCCCTATTCTTGCCATTTTTAGCAGGGAAATTTGGTAAGAAATTAACTCATTTTATTTGTCTCATTCTTGGTGGCATTGGTTTAATTTCAATAAATTTTATCGTTGGACCAGAATCAAAAGTCTTTCTCTTTGTCGTAATGGGGCTAGTTGGAATTGCCTGGACAAGTATTCTATCGATGCCTTATGCTATGCTATCTGATTGCCTTCCTCAGAATAAAATTGGCATATATATGGGGATTTTTAACTTTTTTATTGTACTTCCTGAGATAATTGCATCTTTATTTTTCGGTCAAGTAATGGAAAATGTGTTAGATGGTTCGCGCATAGCGGCCGTAACTATTGGAGGTGGATTATTAATTTTGGCAGCTTTATTAACACTACGCATAAAATCAGAACAGAATTAAATGAAAATTAAAGGGTTGTTATTTGATTTGGATGGTGTATTGGTATCAACAGAACACAATCATTTCGTAGCATGGAAACGTACTGCGCAAGAACTTGGAATTAAATTTACTGAAAAAGAAAATGAACAATTGAAAGGCATAAGCCGCGTTGATTCACTCAAAAAGATTCTAGAGTTTGGCGATCAATCTATATCAGAACAGTATTTCAATGAATTACTTATCAGTAAGAATAATTTTTACTTAGATTCTATTCAATTGTTAAACAGATCAAATTTACTACCAGGGGTTTTAGAATTATTGGAAAAAGCTAAAGTAAACGGTATAAAATTAGGGGTAGGTTCTTCTAGTAAAAATGCAAATCACATCTTGAATTTACTGGAAATTGCTTCATTTTTTGATGTTGTTATTGATGGCAATGGTGTAAAAGATCCAAAACCCAATCCTGAAGTTTTTTTAAATGGTGCAGAGGCCCTTGGTGTTTCACCAAAAGAATGCATTGTGTTTGAAGATGCTGCTAGTGGTATTCAAGCTGCGCTTAGTGGAGGTTTTTTTACAATTGGAGTGGGAAATTCGGAAATTGAATCTTTAGCACATGTTTATTTGAATGATTTGATGGAATTTAGATTAGAAGACTATGCAGAATTTATTTGATATACACGATTGGAAAATCACAGAACAGGAATTTGATCCTGCAAAACAAAAACAAGCAGAAAGTATTTTTAGTATTGGGAATGGTGCATTCGGTCAGCGCGCTAATTTCGAAGAAAAATATTCAGGAGATACCTTGCAAGGAAGTTACGTTGGAGGAGTGTATTATCCCGATAAAACACGTGTTGGTTGGTGGAAAAATGGATACCCAGAGTATTTTGCAAAAGTCCTAAACTCATGTAATTGGATTGGAATAAACATTGAAATTGATGGAATCCAATTGGATTTGAATACGTGCGAGATTAAATCGTTTTATCGAGAATTGGATATGTATAGTGGTACCCTATCTCGTAAAGTTAAACTTAAACTATCTAATGGTAAAGAGTTAGAAATTAACTCCATAAGATTTTGTTCTATGGAACGAGAAGAAGTAGCTGCTATTTCTTTTTCAATTACTCCTATTAATTTTTCAGGGAATGTGAAGTTCACTCCATATTTAGATGCCAAAGTGGTTAATCATGACTCTAACTATGACGAATTCTTTTGGGAGGAAGATAGCAGAAAAGTAGATGTTCAAAAAGGAATAGTAACCACACGAACCAAGAAAACAAATTTTTCAGTTGCTACAGCAATGCGTTTTTCATTTTGGAAAGAGAAAGAATTACTAGAGATTCATCCAAATATCGCCCAAAGTGAGTGTTACATTGAAAATAATTTTGAACATTATTTAGAGCAAAAGGTAACGTATACCCTCAAAAAATATGTCTCAATAACCTCCACAGTCAATCATTCTGAATTTGCTTTGACCACTAAAGCAATTATCAATGTACGTGATGCTTATGTCACAGGTTTTGATAAATTGTTAGATGAACATAAAAAGGCTTGGTCTACAATTTGGGATAAAGCAGATATTGTCATTGAAGGTGACTCTGCAGCTCAGCAAGGTATAAGATTCAATATTTTTCAATTGTTCCAAACATATACAGGTAAGAATGAGAAGTTAAATATTGGTCCTAAAGGTTTTACTGGCGAAAAATATGGAGGAGCAACCTATTGGGATACAGAAGCTTATTGTTTACCTTTTTATCTTAAAACAGCAAATCCGTCAGTAGCTCGTCAGTTATTAATTTACAGATACAATCATCTTCAAAAAGCAATTGAAAACGCTGAAAAATTAGGGTTTAAAAATGGTGCTGCCTTATATCCAATGGTGACTATGAATGGGGAGGAATGCCATAATGAATGGGAAATAACATTTGAAGAAATTCATCGAAATGGAGCCATTTCTTTTGCTATTTATAATTACATCAGACACACCGGTGATGTTGAGTATTTAGAGAAATATGGTAGACCTGTTCTCATTGCCATTGCTCGATTCTGGGGTCAACGTTTTAATTATTCTGAGTCAAAAAAAGCATATGTGATGCTTGGTGTAACTGGGCCAAATGAATATGAGAATAATGTTAATAATAATTGGTATACCAATTACATTGCTCGTTGGTGTATTCAATATGCTTTAGAAGTTGATAGCTTATTGGATGAAAAACTAGGAAGTATATTACACCAAGATGAAAAGGAATTATGGAGTTCGATCGTTTCAAACACCTATTTTCCAACCTTGGAGGGCACCAATATTTTTCTTCAACAGGATGGTTTCATGGATAAAGAACAACTCGAAGTCTCTGATATTCCGTTAAAAGAAAGACCCATTAATCAAAATTGGTCATGGGATCGTATTTTACGGTCGATTTTCATTAAACAAGCAGATGTTTTACAAGGATTATATTTATTTGAAGATCATTTCAATGAACAAATAATTGAGGATAATTTTAATTTCTATGAACCAAAAACAGTACATGAATCCTCTTTATCACCGTGTGTCCATGTAATTCTTGCTGCCAAAATTGGTAATTTACCAAAAGCCTATGAACTTTATCTAAGAACTTCTAGATTAGATCTTGACGATTATAATCATGAAGCGGATGAAGGTTTGCATATTACTAGTATGGCAGGTACATGGATGAGTATCGTGGAGGGAATGGCTGGTGTTAGAATTCTAACGGATCGATTGAAAATAAATCCAGTAATTCCTTCAGTTTGGAAAAAATATAGCTTTCAGATATTAGTTAAAAATAATCCGATTTTTGTATCAATTTCCAAAAATGAATATTCAATTGAAAATAAGGGGGTTGCTTCTGTTTCCATTGAAAACAAAGGTCAAATTTCGGAATTAAAACCAGGTGAAATTTTTCTAAATTCGATTTAAAAATAACTTAAATTTTTACTATGCTTCGTAAATCTTGGTTGACACTAGTACTATTTTTTTCAATTACATTTTCTTTTGCTCAATCTTTTACCATTGGTATCATTGGAACTTTCAGCAATTGGTCAACTGATGTCACAATGGCATCCACGGATGGTGTGAATTGGACATTAAATTATACCTTTTCAACCAATGAGCAATTAAAGTTTAGGAAAGATGCTTCTTGGTCTGTAAATTGGGGTGCTTCTACGTTTCCAACGGGTACAGGATTTCAAGATGGTCCCAATATTCCAGTATCTGCTGGAGCATATTTAATTTCTTTTAATTCAACAACCGGAGTATATAATTTTCAATTAGAGAATCCGAATCCGGGTACAAATGTGAATCCAACGAATAGACAAATTGTATTACAAGGTTTTTGGTGGGATTATTTCAATGCAAATTATCCAGATGGTTGGGCAAATTATTTAGCAGAATTGGCTCCTAGATTAAAAAGCCTCGGGATTGACGCTATTTGGATTCCACCTACAATTAAAAATACGGGTACCAATAGCGTTGGATATGCTCCCTTTGATCATTATGATTTGGGCGATAAATGGCAAAAAAATTCGGTTAAAACTCGGTTAGGAGATAAAGATGAATTGCTCCGAATGATGGCTGTTATGAAGGCAAATGGCATTGATGTCATTCAAGATGTAGTACTTAATCATATTACAGGAGCTGGTGGTGGATCGAGTGCGGGTGGTCAAGATCCTGCAGCCATGGATGATGGTCAAACTAATAAATATAAGAACTTTAGGTACGCTTGTTATGCTACACCGGCTCAAAATGAAACTTCAGGAAATTACCTAGCAAGACAAGGTAGATTTCCAAAAAACTGGCAGAATTTTTATCCTAATGCCAATAATCCATGTTGCACGAATGACATCAATTCTCCTTTCTGGGGGCCTGATATTTCATATGAAAGTAATTCCTTTGGTATGAGTAGTAATGCGGTATTCAATCCTACACAATCTACGGATTATATGCGTTCAGGTATACGCGACTGGTTAATATGGTACAAAAAGCAGATGGGTTGGGATGGAGTGAGGATGGATGCGGTTAAGCATTTTCCATCTTATGTTTCAGAGGACGTATTGTGGAATTTGCAAAATAATGCTGCTTGGGCAAGTGGTACTTCCGACATGTTTGCCGTAGGAGAATGGGTTGGGGGGATTACTGAAATGGATGGTTGGGCGAATTCAGTCCTGAACAGAGCAGGAACATTTGATTTTTCTTTACGAGGAGCGTTGCAAGGTATGGTTCAAGGAAATGGCAACTATAATATTGGCTCAATTCCAAGTGCGCAGCAAACGAATCGTCAACGTACTGTGCCGTTTGTTAATAATCACGATACTTTCCGACCACAGTTGAATAGCCAAGGAAATTATACCGGATGGAATTCTGCTTTGGGTACCCAGGTTGAACCAAATGACGGACGAAATAGTGCTGCTCATGCTATTGCTATGGCAGTTGATGGTGCCCCTCAAATTTTCTTTGAAGATTTATTCAATATTGGTTACTTGAGTAATCGATTTAGTCATAATCCCCAAATTGATTCTACCTTGCCCGTTCGTAGCGATATAGAAAATATTATTTGGTGTCATCAAAATTTACATTTTAAGGATGGTGCTTATTTAGTTCGTTGGCAGGCATCAGATGCTTTGGTTATTGAACGACAAAATAAAGCAATCATAGCGGTAACTGATAATTGGTCAGTTTGGCAAAACTTGACTGGAGTTCAAACGTCATGGTCGGATGGAACTGTTTTAATGGATTATTCAGGGGCCAACTCAGGAACTCGTACGGTTTATGGTGGAGGAAAAATTGACATCAGTATTCCTCCTTGTGACGGTTCAGCTTTATTGGGTAGACGTGGATATAGTATTTGGGCACCAATTGGAATTACCACTAATTATGTGAGACCTGAAAAATCGATAACACAAGAATGGGAAATGGAAAATGATTTGGGTGATAGACACTTGAATTCATTGGAGCAAGGAGGGAGGTTGCCAGATAACAGTCTAGACTGCAGAACGGTAGGGAGAATTTTCGTCGATTCTGGCTCGATTGTAACACTTACTGTTTTTCCGACACAATCTTCTGATGGTATTAAATTGAACTTATTAGATAATAACTGTATCTCGATTGATTCTTTAACTGGAACGGGTGAATTTACCCATACGTATCATGCAACTTATTCAGGATGGCATACAATTAGGATTCAGAACGCAACAGCAACGCAACTAGGACAAAAATGTTGGGTGAAAGTAAATTATAGTGCTCCTAAAATTGTACAAACCAATGTTACAAAAAACAAATGTGCTTGTCAATCAACAGTAGGGATTGAAGAAAATAATCTTTTTAATGAGTTAACTATTTTTCCTAATCCTTCCAGTTCTTTCGTAGAAATTCAATCTTCATCAAATGAAGAATTTAATTGGGTGTTGGTTGACTTAAATGGTAATAGAATTACAAATGGAAAAAGCGAACAAAACACCGCGCAATTTGCAACAGAACAACTAGCAAATGGAACCTATTTTTTAAGAATTAATCAAAACAACCAATTATGTACTAAGAAATTGGTTATTCTTCATGATTAAACCTTCATTCCTGGCAACACTCTTCCTTTGCTTCGTGCTTGTTTTGTGTTTTTCTTAATTAATAAATAAACGGAAGATCCGCTACTTCTAACCATATCTAATTTGTAGGTGTTCTTACCATATTTTACGGTTGGCCCTCCTGGTTCGTTGGTATTTACGTCAAGGTAATATCTTTTTCCATTCGGTTTAATATCAAAAGTGAGGGTTTTTCCTTTTCCTTCTTCAAATCGTACCATGATCTTATCTCTTTCACCAAATTCTTCAAAAATACATTTTGTGTTGGTTGGGATTATAATTCTCTCCTTCACTTTATTACTTCCCTGAATTAATACACCGTTTTCATCTGTTTTCATTTCATTATCTTTCGGCAGAACTTGATCTAGAATAATTGTACCGGATGTAAAGAATTGTAATCTTCTCATTTCCGCATCTGTATCGATAGATGATTGTTCTTTAATTTCTTTTGTATACGGGATTTTAACAGCACAACTTCCTAACGCTAATGCAGTCAATAAAACGAATATATATTTCATGATCTTTAATTTTATTCCACAAAAATACATATTAAGAACTAAATTTGTTAGATAAAAAAAAGTTAAATGTTAGTAAAGAAATTTACCTTTAATGGTTTTCAAGAAAATACCTATATTGTTTATACTGAAACGGGGAATTGTGTAATTATCGATCCAGGATGCTATACTCGGGAGGAGGAGCAAGAATTACTGTCTTTTATTTTAGAAAATGAGTTGAAACCCTTAGCATTATTAAATACACACGCACACATTGATCATGTGCTAGGAAATTCCTTTGTATTGTCTCAATTTGATATCCCTTTTTATCTTCATTCGGATGATTTGATAACGTTAAAATCGGTTGAGTCCTATGCGCATCTTTATGGTTTTGATAATTATAAACCGTCCCCAGATCCTACCCATACATTGGTTCATGGACAATCGTTGGTGTTAGAAGATATAGATTTTACAGTGTATCATACTCCTGGACATGCACCTGGTCACGTGGTGTTTTATGCTTTAAGCCAAAATTTTGTAATAAATGGAGATGTATTATTCAAAGGAAGTTTTGGTCGCGTTGACTTACCGGGAGGTGATATTGAAATACTAAAAAAATCCATTCATGAAATCATGTTTCAGTTCCCTACAGACACAGTAGTTTATTGTGGACATGGACCTGAAACTATTATTTCTACTGAAAAACAATCGAATTATATTCTACAATTTTAAAAAATGTAATCCTGAAAATCGAATTCCATTAATAAAATGAAGGGTAATTAGTTGGGTTTGCATCATGCATCATGGCATATACTTTTTCAACAATGTCTTCAATACTTGGTTTTGAAAAGTAATCACCATCTGTACCATATGCTGGTCTATGGTCTTTTGCACTCATGGTTTCAGGAGCAGCATCCAAATGATAATATGCTTTTTGCTCAACAAGAATTTTATCCAACATATAGCCAGTTGCCCCGCTGCTCACATCTTCATCAATAATTAACAAACGATTTGTTTTCTCTATAGATTCAGCAATAAGATGATCTAAATCAAAAGGAATAAGTGTTTGAACATCAATTAATTCAACATCAATCCCTAATTCTACCAATTGTTTTGCTGCTATTTCACATAAATTAAATGTTGAGCCATAGGAAACAATAGTAATATCTTTACCTTCGCGCACTACTTCTGGAACTCCAAGTGGTTCTCTAAATTCTCCAATATTTACGGGCATTCTTTCCTTTGTTCGGTACCCATTTAACGGTTCTATCACCAATGCTGGTTCATCGGACGCAAGTAGTGTATTGTAAAATCCAGCTGCTTTAGCCATATTTCTAGGTACACAAACATGTATTCCACGAATAGAATTAACAATCATTCCCATTGGTGAACCGCTATGCCAAATTCCTTCTAAACGATGTCCTCTTGTTGAAACGATTAATGGTGCCTTTTGTCCTCCTTTCGTTCTATATTGAACGGTAGCTAAATCATCAGACATGACCTGAATGGCGTAAAGCAAATAATCTAAATATTGAATTTCAGCAATGGGACGTAATCCTCTCATAGCCATTCCAATACCTTGACCAATTATTGTGCATTCACGAATTCCTGTGTCAAATACACGATTAACGCCAAATTGACTTTGTAATCCTTCTAATGTTTGATTTACACCTCCAATTCCACCAACATCTTCTCCAAAAACAAGTACTTCAGGTCGTTCACTTAGAATTTTTCGGTAGTTTTCACGCAAAATAATTCGTCCATCTTCCATGGTAGAGGTTTCATCATAGATTGCTGGTATAGGTGTTACCCTTAATGCAGAATGTGCTGATTCTGAATGCAGGTATGAACTATATCGATTATAATTGATTGAAAATTGACTTTCAATCCAAGCGGATAATAATTTTTTTGTTTCCGTGTTATCATTCACTGCCAAGCGTAAACATTTACGAGCAATGGTCAAAATATCTTTTCGAACAGGCTCAAATGCTTTTTCTAAGGCTTCAATTTCTTTTTCTATGAAAACGCGATTGATTGATTGTTCTGCAACTTGTTTCAAAATGGCAACTGCCTCAAGTTGATCTTTCTTTATTTCATCTGTAAATTGCTTCCATGCTTTATTTTTCGCATCACGCACTTTGTTTTTCGCTACAGAATGAATTTCATCCAGTTCATTTTCATTGGCAATGGTTAATCCATTTTTATTGAAATTTAAAATGAATTCCTTGAATTTATTGATGCAATCAAAGTCTGTTTCCCATTTCAAACGTTCCTCTGATTTGTAACGTTCATGAGATCCTGATGTTGAATGACCTTGGGGTTGATTTACTTCTTGTACATGAACTAATACTGGAACATGTTCCTCTCGCGCTATGTTGGTAGCTTTTTCATATGTCTCACACAAATGCACATAATCCCACCCTTTGGTAATTAATATTTCAAAACCAGGTTTTTCCACAGTACGTTGCATACCTGATAAGGCTTCGGATATACTTCCTTTGGTTGTTTGAAATTCTCGTGGCACGGAAATACCATAACCATCATCCCAAATTGACATAACCACTGGAATTTGCATCACCCCAATGGCATTTATTGATTCCCAGAAAGGACCTTCGGAAGTAGAAGCATCTCCAATTGTACCAAAAACTACTTCATTTCCGCCTTGAGTGAATTTATTAAATGCTGGGTTTGAACCTAAATCGTTATTATTTCGATATACTTTTGAGGCCATTGCTAATCCAACCAAACGAGGCATTTGACCAGCTGTTGGGGAAATATCAGACGAACTATTTTTTTGTTCCATCAAATTTTTCCATTCTCCATTCGAATCTAAATTTCGTGTGGCAAAATGACCGCCCATTTGTCTTCCGGCAGATTGAGGTTCTAAAGTTACGTCTGTGTGCGCATAAAGTCCTGAAAAATATTGTTCAATAGTTAGTTGATCAATTGCCATCATTAGGGTTTGATCACGATAATAACCTGAACGAAAATCTCCATTTCTAAATTGTTTCGCTAAAGCAATTTGAGCTAATTCTTTTCCATCACCAAAAATTCCAAATTTTGCCTTTCCGGTTAAAACTTCTTTTCTACCCATTAACGAGGTTTCTCTCGATTCACAGGCGAGTTTGAAATCAGCTAATACTTGTGCTTTGAAGGTTTCGAAATCGATTGCTGATGAAGTTTCCACTCTTGTTGCTTTTGCCATAAAGAAATCTTTAAAATAGAATTGCTGCAAAGATAGAAAAATAGTAGCAGAACTTTTTATTTTCGAAGGATTGCAGATGCAAGATTTTTAGCTTGAATGCGTAATTCGTTTACCGCTGTACTTTCCCACAGTTCTCCACGTAAGAGATTTCCAATTGCAACGAGTTGAGCATTTTCATTCCCCTCAGAATTGATTGTCTGAAAGGATTTAATATTGGTCGAAATACCAAGTTTAAGTTCATCTTGGCTGATGTATCCTTTCTTTAAGCAGTTTTGTAATAGTTGGGAATCCGTTTTATTAATATTTGATTCAGGACCAGTGCAATTGATTAATGCAGTAGTTGAAATGCACCGATTTTGTTTTAAAGAATGATCAAAATAAGTAATCTCAATTTCATTTTCTCTATCAGCTATTGATATAATGCTGCCCGAAATGATCGATAAGGAGCCATTGATTCGTTCTTTTTGAATTAAATCATAGGTTATGAATGGTAATCGGTGTCGAGCTAATCCCCACAAATGTCGGAAATGTCGCATAAACCGTTTCTTTTCCGAGTTACTAAAGCCCCTCCAAAAACGCTGAGTATGTGGACGTAAACTATCGATTAGTGGTTCTGCTGAAATTCCATGCTTCTGTAAGGCTTTTAATTGCTTGTTAATTTCTGATACCAATTCCAATAAAGTAGGAGTTTCTGTTAATTCTGAAACCCAATCGGGTAGGGAATAAGCGAAATTTCGATGCGGTAAAATATGAAATCCATGTGGAGACAAAGAAATGATTTGATTCTTTATTTTTTGTTCTCTCAATTGTATAACCGTATCAACCATTGTCAGTCCATTTCCTAAAATAAAAATAGGTTTGTTTGGATCAATTTCCTGTAAGGAGTATTTCCACGGATTTTGAAAATATCGGTTGTTATCAATATTTTTCTTTTCAATATCCTTTGGGTTACCAGGTAATTGATTTCCAGTAGCGAGCACCACCCGATCTGAAACAAATTCAGAAGAATTGGCATTCAAGATAACCTGATCGGATTGTAGTGTTAGGTTGGTGATTTCGCAAGTGAAAAATGCTATTTTTATCTTTTTATTCTTAGCAAGTTCGATGGTTTCCGACCAAATTGAATTTAAATATTCACCATAAATGGATCGAGATAAAAAGGAATGTTTAATTAGCTGAATATCATCTTTTAGAAAGGGAGTCTGTTTCGATACCCATCTTACAAAATGATTTGGATCATCAGGAAACGCACTCATTTTTGATGCAATGACATTGAGTAATACTTTGTCGGATTGAGGAGAATAGGCAATGCCACGACCCGGTTGGTGTTGTTTTTCAAAAATGGAAATTCTTAAATTCGAATCACCATTATCCACCAAATGGCGAGCAACCATTAATCCACTAAATCCATTACCGATTATTGCAATGTGCATAGGAGCAAATGTAAATAAAAAAAGCTGCTTGAAAGAATCAAACAGCTTTTAAAAATAGGTTGTGATAAATTAATTATGACAAGGAGTAGTTTCGGTTTCTGATTTCTTCCAATTTGTATCTTCTCCGACTTTTGTAAATGTTACGGTAACATATTTATTGTTGTAGCAATTATAAAAATAAGAAATGCTTTTTACATCACCTGAACTTGATTTAGTTGTTGATGATGGTGTTCCATATGGAGCTTCAGGATACTTAGTTGCCGGTGCATCAAATCGTGCTTTAAATTCTTTTCCTTTATCTGAATTACCTAATTTGTAATACGTTTTGTAAATAATACCCAATACATCTTTATCATCAGGATTACTATCAATGTATTTTTCCAAAACAACTAATGCTTTTTTCAATAATTCATCCGATTTATTTTCAAGTTCTGTAACTTTTGGATCGTTTGAGTTTAATTGTCCAGCTTCTGCTTTCACTTCATTTGCCCAGTTGTATAAATGTGCACCTAATTGATATTGAGCATCTTTGTATGCAGGATCAATTTCTAAGGCTTTATTCAGAGATGCTTCTGCTTTTTCATTTAACCCTTGCGTCATGTATGAAGTACCTAAGTTATAATGTAACACTTTATTGTTAGGATCTAAACCAACAGCCTCGCTCATGTATTTTTCAGCAGAGATTAAATCATTATTTCTTAAATGAATATTTATTAAACTGATAATCAAGTCAATATCCGTTGGGAAAGCAGTTCTAATTTGTTCAACTAAGGCGATAGCCGATTTAAAATCAGGAGTTTCTCCTTTAGTTAACTTCTCAACTACTTGATTTAAACTAATGATAGCATTGTTTTTTGCTTCACTGGCCTCCATTTTCACCATCGTTTTTACATCATAGGCTTGGAAGAACATCATTAAAGCTTGCTCGTATTGTTTTTCGTTATAGGATTTTACACCCATTTCAAAAAACATCGTATATTTCATTTCTACCATTGTTTTTACATCACTTTGGTATTTTTTCTTTGGTTCATTCAAACAAAACAAGAAACTTGTTGCAGCTGTATTTTTGTAGCCTTCTAATTTTGTTTGGTCAGCTTTACCAGAAAGCATCGCTTGTTGTGCGCCTGTTTCATAAAGAGACATATAAATTTGAGCACGATAAAAATGCATTTTTGGATCTTCTTTCGTTTCAGCATTATCCGCAGCAGCATCAATAAACGTTTTAGCTTCCTCTAAAATGCGTTGATTTTTTTCAGCATCATTTTTCGGTGATACTAATTTGAATTTACTGAAGGCATCTTGTACGTTTTTTGATTGAGCCAGTAAATCATTTCCCATTAAAAGTGTTGCAGTTACCAACCCAACACAAACAAATAGTTTTTTCATAAATTTAAGTTAAAATACAAAGGTATACATAATTATTCGTCAGCGCCATTTTCAATTACTGTGCCATTTCCTTCTTCAGTTTGATTTTCTGATGGGTTTTCTAAAATTTCACCTATCTCTTCCTCATCTTCGGATCTTGGTACACGAGCAATCGCTGCAATTTCAGTATTCGATTTAAGATTAATCAATCGAACGCCTTGTGCGGCTCTACCCATTGTTCTGATTGTATCAATGTGCATACGGATAGTGATACCATTGCGCGTGATGATCATTAAATCTTCTTCATCAGAAACATTTAATATGGAAAGTAATTTACCTGTTTTTTCAGTAATATTCAATGTTTTTACCCCTTTACCTCCGCGATTTGTGATTCGGTAAACCGGTTCTTTATCCTCTGGGTCATTCAAGAATGTTCGTTTTCCGTATCCTTTTTCAGAAACTACTAAAATGGTCGAATAAACGTCTTCTACGCAAATCATTCCAATTACAGCATCGTCGTTATTTGCAAGCGAAACACCTCGAACCCCGGATGCATTTCTACCCATTGGTCTTACTGTAGACTCATTAAATCGAATTGCTCTACCTGAATTGGTAGCTAATACGATTTCATTCGTACCGTTTGTTAATTTTGCTTCTAATAATTCATCATTATCACGAATGGTGATGGCATTAATACCATTTGAACGAGGTCTCGAATATGCTTCCAAGGATGTTTTTTTGATTACACCTTGTTTCGTACACATTACGATAAAGTTGTTTTCTACATAATCCTTATCAGTCAAGTCGTTTACTTTCACATACGCCTTCACTTTATCATCTTGTGGAATGTTAATCAAATTTTGGATAGCTCTTCCTTTGGATGTTTTACTTCCTTCCGGAATTTCATACACCCGCATCCAGAAGCATCGCCCTTTTTCCGTAAAGATTAACAAATAATTGTGGTTAGTTGCAACAAACAGGTGTTCCAAGAAATCTTGATCACGAGTTGCTGATCCTTTAGATCCCATTCCGCCACGGTTTTGTACTTTGTATTCGGTTAAATTAGTACGTTTGATATACCCAGCATGAGAAATTGTTATCACTACTTCTTCGTCAGCAATCAAATCTTCCATGCGCATTTCACTGGCTGCGTATTCTATTACAGAACGTCTAGCATCACCATATTTCGCACGCACTTCAATTAATTCATTTTTAATGATTTCCATTCGACGTGACTCATTAGCTAAAATATCTCTCAAATCAGCAATTAATTTCACCAAATCATCATATTCAGCACGCAATTTATCCTGCTCAAGACCAGTTAGTTGACGTAAACGCATGTCAACAATGGCACGAGTTTGAATTTCAGAAAGTCCAAAACGTTCAGACAATCTTTCCCTTGCCGTATCTGGACTAGAAGAAGTTTTAATAATCTCTATTACTTCATCAATGTTATCCGAAGCAATAATTAATCCTTCCAAGATATGCGCTCTTTCTTCTGCTTTTCGAAGTTCAAACTGCGTTCGACGAATAACAACATCATGACGAAATTCAACGAAATATTGAATCATATCTCGCAAATTCAATAACCTTGGTCTTCCTTCAACCAAACATATGTTATTAACTGAAAATGAAGTTTGTAAAGAGGTGTACTTGTATAATTTATTTAACACAACATTGGCAATTGCATCTCGCTTAATTTCATAAACGATTCGCATACCATTACGGTCAGATTCATCACGTAAATCGGAAATCCCTTCAATTTTTTTATCGTTAATTAACTCAGCTGTTTTTTTAATCATTTCAGCTTTGTTGATTTGATATGGAATCTCTGTTACAATGATTTGTTCACGTCCATTGTGTTCTTCGATTTCCGCTTTAGCACGCATAACGATTCTTCCTCTACCAGTAAGTAAAGCCTCGCGTACGCCATCGTATCCATATATAGTTCCCCCGGTAGGGAAATCGGGTCCTTTCACATAAGTTAATAATTCTTCCGCATCAATATCCTTGTTATCTACATAAGCAATGATACCATCAACGACTTCAGTTAAATTATGAGGTGCCATGTTGGTTGCCATACCTACTGCAATACCAGAAGCTCCATTTACCAAGAGGTTAGGGATTTTTGTTGGCATCACGGAAGGCTCTGTCAAACTATCATCAAAGTTTGGAGTAAAATCAACCGTTTCTTTATCAAGATCCTCTAGCATTTCTTCTGCTATTTTTCGAAGTCTTGCTTCTGTATAACGCATAGCTGCTGGACTGTCACCATCCACTGAACCGAAGTTACCTTGACCATCAACTAAAGGATATCGCAACGACCATTCTTGCGCCATACGAACCATGGTGTCATATACTGAACTGTCTCCATGTGGGTGATATTTACCGAGTACTTCACCGACAATTCTTGCAGATTTCTTGTAAGGTCTATTGGAAAATACGCCTAAATCCTGCATTCCGTACAATACTCTACGGTGAACTGGTTTGAATCCATCACGTACATCAGGAAGCGCTCTTGAAACAATTACGGACATCGAATAATCGATGTAAGCCGATTTCATTTCATCCTCAATATTGATTTGAATTATTTTTTCTCCGTCTGCCATATTTTCTTGTTATTTAGCTTGTATAAGTATGCAAGAAGCAAAATTAATAATTAATGCATCGGGCGGCCTTTGACGCTTCACTTTTTACTAACAAATTTCGGTTGTAAAATGTGAATAAAATACAATAGTTTGAAAAAATTAACTTGTATATTTGTATCAATGCCTTTTTGGCTTTAAAATTTATTTTATCACATATGGAAGCAAAATTTTCACCACGTGTTAAAGATGTAATTTCGATGAGTAAGGATGAAGCGATTCGCCTGAAAAATGAGTATATTACTGTAGAGCATATTTTATTGGGACTATTACGATTAAACGATGGTACAGCTATTCGATTAATCAATGAGTTTCAAATTGATTTGAATATAATTAGAACCGAATTAGAGTCCGTGTTGAGTAAGTCATCTGTGGATTTTCCTTTGATGTCAACTAATATTCCACTTGTTAAACAAGCTGAGCGGATAATCAAAATGACATATTTGGAGGCTAAGCAATTTAAAAGTCCTTTGATTGGCACTCAGCATTTATTGTTGAGTATTTTGAGAGATGAAAATAGTGTGTCTTGTTCCGTGTTGAACAAGTATGGGATTTTATATGAAAATGTTAAAGATGAATATGAAGCTATGAGAGAAGAACAGATAAATCCACGTGCGGAGTTCCCTGGTGGTCAAGAGGAGGAAGGAGAATCTTTTGCTGGACAACGAAAATCCGCAGATCCCAAATCAAAAACTCCTGTATTAGATAATTTCGGAAGGGATTTAACTAAAATGGCTGAAATTGGTAAATTAGATCCAATTGTTGGACGCGAAAAGGAAATCGAACGCGTGAGTCAAATTTTATCCAGAAGAAAGAAAAACAATCCAATATTAATCGGTGAACCAGGAGTGGGTAAAAGTGCTATTGCTGAAGGATTGGCGTTGAGAATCGTTCAACGTAAAGTTTCCCGTGTATTGTTTAATAAAAGAATCATTTCATTGGATTTAGCTTCATTGGTTGCTGGTACAAAATACCGTGGACAATTTGAAGAGCGAATGAAAGCCGTGATGGCGGAGATTGAAAAAAATCCGGATATCATTTTATTCATAGATGAGATTCATACTATAATTGGTGCTGGAGGAGCGAGCGGGTCTTTGGATGCATCGAATATGTTCAAACCTGCCTTAGCTCGCGGAGAAATGCAAGCAATTGGTGCTACTACTTTAGATGAATATAGACAATATATTGAAAAAGACGGTGCATTAGAACGCAGGTTCCAAAAAGTGTTGGTTGAACCAACTACCATTGATGAGACAATTCAAATTTTGAATAATATCAAAGAACGATATGAAGATCATCATTCCGTTACTTATACTGATGAGGCGATTGCTGCGTGCGTCAAATTAACGGAAAGATATATTACCGACCGTCATTTACCGGATAAAGCGATAGATGCTCTAGATGAAGTAGGTTCACGCGTTCATTTAACTAATATTAATGTTCCGAAAGAAATTTTAGATGTAGAATCTCAAATTGAAGCATTGAAGGAGCAGAAAAATGAAGTGATTAAATCGCAACAATATGAAAAAGCTGCTGAATTAAGAGATAACGAACGTAGACTTCAGGAAGAACTTGAAGCAGCTAAGAAAAAATGGGAAGATGATTCAAAAGCGAATCGGGTAACGGTTACTGATGAACATGTTGCGGAGGTTGTTTCAATGATGTGTGGAATTCCTGTAACTCGTGTTTCTGAAAAAGAAACAGGTAGGTTAGCCAAAATGGGAGAGGAGTTACGTGGAAAAGTGATTGGTCAAGATGAGGCCGTTAGTAAGGTAGTTAAAGCGATACAACGAAATCGTGCGGGATTAAAAGATCCAAATAAACCAATCGGTTCCTTCTTCTTTCTTGGGCCAACGGGTGTTGGGAAAACTCAATTAGCAAAGGTTCTTGCCAAATATTTATTTGATTCTGAAGAAGCATTGATTCGAATTGATATGTCTGAATATATGGAGAAATTTTCTATCTCACGTTTGGTAGGAGCTCCTCCAGGATATGTAGGATATGAAGAAGGTGGTCAGTTAACAGAAAAAGTAAGAAGAAAACCTTATTCCATTGTATTGTTGGATGAAATTGAGAAGGCTCATCCAGACGTTTTTAATTTATTGCTTCAGGCATTGGATGATGGGCATATGACCGATGGTTTGGGTCGTAAAATTGATTTTAAAAATGTTATTTTGATTATGACATCCAATATCGGAGCAAGACAATTGGCAGACTTTGGAAGTGGGGTTGGTTTTGGTACGAAGTCACAAGCAGCAGCGAAAGATGATAATGCCAAAACGGTTATTCAAAATGCATTACGAAAAGCATTTTCTCCTGAGTTTTTAAATCGTGTTGATGACATTATTATGTTTAAATCATTGGGTAGAGAAGAAATTCATAAAATCATTGATTTAGAATTAGCGAAATTATTTACGCGCATCGAAGATTTGGGATATAATCTTGAACTTACTGAAAAAGCAAAAGATTTTATCGTAGATAAAGGATACGATGAAAAATTTGGTGCAAGACCTTTAAAACGAGCGTTGCAGAAGTATATTGAAGATCCATTAGCAGAGGAAATTATTCAATCTAATTTGCATGAAGGAGATACGATTCAAATGGATGTAAATGCAGCTGAAGATGATTTGGCTGTGGTTATTTCTAAACCAAAAACAAAAGATAAATCAAAGTAATAGGGTTAAAATACCTTAAATCTTAACTTTCTAAACGTCGATTATATGTAATAATCGACGTTTTTTTTGTAAATTGATTTTAATTTAATTTTTGGAATGAAATTCTTACTTGGTTTACTTTTCTTATTTTCATTATTACCTGTAAAAAGTCAAGTAAATTACTTGGATTCAATTTCAATTGTTAAACAACTCAGTTATTCTAAAAAACTTCCTTTTATTGATTACGAAACAAATGAAATTGAATACTATAATATCAATTCAATACAACCATTTTTTGATCAATTAAAGTTGACCAATCGTAAAAAAGTCACTATTCTTCATTTTGGTGATTCACATGTTCAATATGATCAGGCTCCTGGAATAATTAGAGATAATTTCCAAAAACTCTATGGGTATTCGGGTAGAGGGTTCGTATTTCCTTATGCTGCAGCTGGCACCCATGCTGCCTATGACTATAAAACCAAAATGAGTGGAAATTGGACTAGTTCAAAAAATATCAATAAAGAGATTAAACATTCCCTAGGAATTTCGGGAGTGACTATTAGAACGATTGATTCAACAGCTGGGTTTCACGTACAATTTTACACTAGTAAGGAAGAACTGCGTAGAGTAAATTTAATTACCTTATTTTTAAAATCAACGGATTCAAGTTTTCAATTGAAGTATCGCCTTGCAGAATCAGGCCCTTGGTTTCCTATTTCCATTTCTTCTGAGTTGAATAATCGATTTGAACTTAAATTAACGCAACCATTTAATAATTCAATCGAGTTTAAGGTGGATAAAACAGATTCAACCCAACGTGAATTTGAATTGTATGGCATTCAACTTTCAACTTCAGATAACCTTGGTGTTAGCTATAATTCTGTAGGGATTAACGGGGCAAGTTTGCTTAGCTTTTTAAAACAAGATTTATTTGAGGAGCAAATTAAATATGTTAACCCTGATTTAATAATTTTAGATTATGGAACCAATGATTTGGCTGGAGGTAATTTTGATTCTGTTTATTTCATTAATAATCTGACGAAATCAATTAATCGAATTAAAGAAGTACTGCCAAATACTTGCATCCTTATACCAAGTGTGCAGGATTTTACGGTAAATGGAAAAAATATAACAGCAACAGCTGAGTATGCTGGATTTTTAAGGCGTTTTGCAGAGAAGAATCCAATCGTATTATATGATTATTTTGCCATTTCAGGTGGTAAGAAATCCATGAGGAAGTGGTTGAATAGTGGAATCGCAAAAAGTGATCAAATTCATTTAACGCAGCAAGGATATGTACTCAAAGGAGAGTTATATTGTAACGCCATCCTAACTGGGTTTGCGAGGTATTTATCTAATCCACCTCAACAACTACTTATAGAAAGAAAACCGCTACTTCCATTACCAAAAGATACATTACTTGTTGATTCTCTTACAATTAAATCACTTGAGCAGACAACTCAAAATAAAACTAGTATTGAAGTTCCAAAGAAAAACATAACGGCAGAAACACCAAAAAATACGAAAGAAGTTAAGGCTATTAGTAAGAAGCCTAAAATCCATATAGTTAAAAAAGGAGAAACACTTTCTGGAATTGCTGCCAAATACAAAACAAGTGTAACGCAACTAAAAAAGATGAATAAACTTAAATCTGACAAATTACAAATTGGTCAAAAATTAACTTTGCCTTGATAATAATTCAATTCCTATTACATTTGCATTATGAATAATGAAATACAAGTAACAATTATTGATCGTGAAGGAAATCCCCATGATTTAGTGGGTCCAACCGATATGAATATGAATATCATGGAATTATGCAAAGCGTATGATTTACCCGTTCTTGGTGAGTGTGGTGGTATGGCTTTGTGTGCAACATGTCAATGTTACTTGGAGTCGGATACAGAGTTACCTGAACAAAGTGATGCAGAGCTAGATATGCTAGACCAAGCATTTCATGTAAAATCGAATAGTCGTTTAGGTTGTCAAATACATTTGAATGATTCTATCGACGGTATAGTTCTAAGATTAGCACCAGAATAGAAGGGGGTAAATTACATACCCGGCATTCCGCCTTTCATCCCTTTCATTTGACTCATCATGCTCGCCATATTTCTTGGGTTACTCATTAGCTTCATCATTTTTTTCATGTCATCAAATTGTTTGATTAATTTGTTGACTTCTTGTAAGTTCGTTCCACTTCCTTTTGCTAATCTCATTCTTCTTGAGTTATTTAACAAGGCTGGATTTGAACGTTCTTTTGGTGTCATACTTTGAATAATGGCTTCCACGTGTTTAAACGCGTCATCTTGAATATCAACATCTTTGATAGCTTTTCCCATTCCTGGTATCATGCCCATCAAATCTTTCATATTTCCCATTTTTTTTATTTGTTGCAATTGAGCTAAAAAATCATTGAAATCAAACTGATCTTTCATGATTTTCTTCTGTAGCTTTCTCGCTTCTTCTTCGTCAAACTGTTCTTGGGCACGTTCTACCAATGACACAACGTCTCCCATACCCAAAATACGATCGGCCATCCGTGTTGGGTAGAAAACATCTAGCGCATCCATTTTTTCGCCTGTACCAACGAATTTAATGGGTTTATCTACAATTGCTTTAATTGTTAGGGCAGCTCCACCTCGGGTATCCCCATCCAATTTTGTTAAAACGACACCGTCAAAATTAATTTTATCATTAAAGGCTTTTGCTGTATTTACCGCATCTTGCCCGGTCATTGAATCCACAACAAATAATGTTTCAGAAGGCTGAATCGTTTCTTTGATTCGAGCGATTTCATTCATCATTTGTTCATCAATTGCTAGACGACCTGCTGTATCGACAAGGACCACATTAAATGACTTGCTGCGTGCAAACTGGATAGCATCTTGAGCAATTTTTACGGGATCCTTTTCTTCCTTATTTGAATATACTTCAATACCTAATTGTTCACCAAGTACATGTAGCTGGTCAATCGCTGCTGGACGGTAAACATCACAAGCAACCAATAAAACTTGTTTCCCTTTTTTTGTTTTTAAATAATTACCAAGTTTTCCTGTGAAAGTGGTTTTACCTGAACCTTGTAAACCAGACATCAGAACGATAGCAGGATTTCCTTTTAATGAGATTTCACTTTCGTTACCACCCATTAATTCGACTAATTCTTCATGGCAAATTTTGATCATCAATTGACCCGGAGAAACCGCTGTTAATACATTTCTTCCTAATGCTTTTTCTTTAACAATATTGGTAAAGTTTTTTGCAGTGGCGAAATTGACATCAGCATCCAATAAAGCCCTTCGAACTTCTTTCAACGTTTCAGCAACATTGATTTCTGTTATTTGACCTTGGCCTTTTAAAACCTTAAAGGCTCTTTCAAATTTCTCGGTAAGATTTTCAAACATGGAATTGAATTTTTTTGGACTGCAAAAGTACAGAAAAAATGGGTTCGTTCAACTGATTTTTTATGCTTTGTTATGCAGTTTGGAGTGTTTAGCGCTGTAACCAAAGTAAATCACAAGCCCAATTAACAACCAACCGGTAAAATAAATCCAATTAGACAATTCCAGTTGACTCATCATGTATAAACAGGAAAGTAAACCTAAAATTGGTATGAGGGATAAATTATTTTTAACGGCCATGATGGAAATAAATAACGTAAAAACTATAAATATCCAGGTTGGTATTTTGTGCGCAAAATGATTAAATCCTTCTTTGAAGAAAAATGATTCGCTTTTGTTAAATTGATTTTGTTTCAACTCGTTTTGCAATTGAACGCGATTTGAATCAGTGAAAAAAGTATAAATGTCATTATTGCATGTTCGCATTTTAACGGAATCAACTTTCATATGATTGGTGCGTAAAGTAGATATTTCTGAAGGAGTCAATTCGCTTAATAATTCAGACGATGATTTCGCTTCTTTTTTATTGGTTAAGAAATCCAGTGTTTCATTTTTATATTTTGTGAAAAGCAATACCAATGAAAATACAACTAAAATAGGCATTACATATTTCCCGTTTATATAAGGTGTTTTAAATTTGCCTCTAGGAATATCTTTTTTGTTTTGCAGTACCAATACTCCTCCACAAACAAGTACAAAAGCGAATAGCGTTCCAATGCTACATAAGTCCGTCACCATCTTTAAATTCATAAATAAAGCTGGAATCGCAACAATAAATCCAACAACGATAGTAGCAAAAGAAGGAGTTTTGTATTTGGGATGAATGTTAGAGAATTTCTTAGGTAATAAACCATCTCTACTCATGCTCATCCATATACGTGGTTGACCCATTTGAAAAACGAGTAAAACAGAAGCCATTGCAACAACAGCACTTACGGCGATAATTCCTGACATCCATTTTAAATTTAATTTTTCAAAAACATAAGCCAAAGGGTCTCCCACAGCTAATTCAGTATAATTGACCATTCCAGTTAAAATAAGGGCAATAATTATATAGAGTATTGTACAAATGATAATCGCCCACATCATTCCTCTTGGTAAATCACGTTGTGGATTCTCACATTCTTCAGCAGTGGTCGATATAGCATCAAATCCGATATAGGCAAAAAATACAGCTGAAACTCCTTTTAATATTCCTGAAACCCCATTGGGTGCAAATGGATTCCAATTTTCTGTATCCACATAAAAAATCCCAACAGCAATTACTAATAATATAATGGCCAATTTAATTATAACCATGACATTGGATGCATTTCTACTTTCTTTCATTCCCCGGTAAACAAGCCAAGTAATGAGAATGATTATAAACAAAGCTGGTAAATCAAAAATCATATGAAACCCAAATAGGGTAGGAGAGTTGGTCCAAGCTACATAAGCATTTTGAATAGCTGGTTCGAGTGAGGAAAATGATTTTCCAGCTTCCATCATCGATAATGCACTTGAATAACCATTGGAGGCAGTAACAAAATCCATCTGAATCCATTCCGGTAAATGAATACCATTTAATCCAATTGATTTTATTTGAATGCTTTCCAATAAGGTGGTAAAATAGTCACTCCATGAAATTGCGACGGTAATATTTCCAATAGCATATTCCATGATTAATGCCCATCCAATAATCCAGGCTATAATCTCACCAAAAGCAACGTAAGAATAGGTGTAAGCACTACCAGAAACAGGAACCATGGAAGCGAATTCTGCATAAGCAAAAGCCGCAAATCCGCAAGCAATTGCTGTAAATAAAAACAAGAAAATAACAGCAGGCCCACCTTGGTAACTTGCTTGACCTATTGTGCTGAAAATTCCGGCTCCAATGATTGCCGCAATTCCAAAAGCTGCCAAATCTCTTGTTTTTAAATGTTTTCCTAAGGATTCATGAGAATCACTTTGGCCCGCTTCAATTTGCTTATGAATATCTTGAATACTTTTCTTTCTGAAATAGTTCATTTATTTATCCTTTTGTCGATAAAAATAGTTAAAATTCATTTTCTAACCTATAAGATTTTTCGACAATCCTTTTGAACAGTAAATACTAAGTGTATATTTGCGCATGATGAGTTTGGAAGAATCACAGGAATCGAAATACGCTATATGGATTGATCGAATTCTATGGATTTTAGCTGCTTTACTACCAGTTGTTATCATACCGATTGATGTTGGGGATATTTTTGATACGATTAAAGGTCCATTATTGGTTGCTGCTGGAATTTCCATTCTAATCTTGCTGATTTTAGAAAAAAAATGGGATAATAGCCTTATTAGTTGGCTTTTGGTTGTTTATGTTTTATTGCAATTTATTTCATCCATTTTTGCATACAATCCTTTATTGGCATTTGCTGGTGAAACTTCCAAAGCGGGAAGGTTTGAAGGATTTGCTACTTTGTTGATTTATGCCATACTTTTCTACGCAGCGAAGAACTACATGAAACCTACACACAAGAAAATTATTTCTACTTTTTCTGTACTATCCTTTGTGTCTATTTATGCTCTAGTTCAATATTATCAATTTGATCCTTTGGTGATTTACAAGCGATTTAGATCCATGATTTTTTCAACAATAGGAAACCAAAATTTTTTAGGATCATTGGTTGTCATGCTTACGGTATTAGCCTTAGGATTATTTATTTACTTTAAAAAGTGGTACTATGGATTATTTTTCTCTTTGTTTTTTTCCACTTTACTAGTTGCTCAAACTCGAAGTTGTTGGATATCATTCGCAACTATATTGATATTGATTACCATTTCAATTGTGATTTTCCATAGAGATAAATGGGATTCCTTTTTAATTTCAATTGTATTAATGGTTGCTATAACTTTTACATTGAATAAAACCAAGAAAAATGCGCTCAGTACGAGATCAGGAACCATCAAAAAAGAACTAGCAATGAATAACGAATATGGTGGTTCGGGTCGATTAAAAATTTGGGAAATTACTTGGCATGTCATTCAAAATAATCCAATTTTAGGAACTGGTCCAGAAAATTTGAAAACAGTAATTCATGCTGAACACAAAAAAGAAATTAATGCTTATTATCGAGTAAAGAAAACTTCTATAGATAAGGCACACAATGAGTTTTTACACATAGCAGCCGTAACAGGTATTCCATCTTTGTTGGTTTATCTTTCTTTAATCAGTTTGATTTTTATCCAAAATATAAAATTTCTATTTAAAGAAAACAGTAAAACCTTACTTTTATTAGTGGTATTGGCCTATTTAATTCAAGCCTTTTTTAATATTAGCGTTATAGCTGTTGCCCCAATTTTTTGGATTATCTTGGGATTACTTGCACAAAGAACTAAGGTAACTTACTCATAATTCGTTTAAATTCAGAAGCATATGTTTCTGTTCCAGTGCAACCTTTTTCGGTTTTAATTTCTTTAAATTTTTCTACTCTATTTCCCGGGTCAGGATGAGTACTCAAAAAAACAGGCGGATTATTTGAATTTCCTTTCTTTATTAATTTCTCAAAAAAACCAGAACCCCCAGCGGCATTGTATTTTGTTGGGCATAAATAATTTACCGATTGTTCATCTGCCTCCTTTTCATGAGACCGAGAAAATGTTAACCCAATTAATCCTGAGGTGATATCTTTTACACTTTTTGAATCACCTGCAATTAATTCCAAAATCAACTGTATACCGAACATTTCTGTCATTTGACGAGTGGAATGTCTTAAATCGGCATGAGCAATTTCATGACCCATAACACCAGCAAGTTGATCTTCTGAATCTAAAAATTTCAAAATCCCTGTGTAGACATAGATATAACCACCTGGGGTACAAAAAGCATTTAATGTAGAGTCATCTTGAATAATTCGGATTCGCCAGTCAAAATCATTTTTATGGACTACATTTCCAGATTCCAAAATTTCGTTTCGAATCTTATATACATATGAATACACTTCTTGATTTTGAATACTGTCTAATAATTTAAATTTTGGATCAGCTTCAATTTCAGCGGCTACTTTTTTTCCAAATTCTTTATCCTCTTCGATTGAAAACAAATTCAAATTGACACCAGAACTGCAACCAACTAGGAGTAAAGTCAAGAATGAAAGCAAAAAGAATTTCATAAATTATTCAAAAACAGTAAAATTCAATCCATCAAAACTTGCATAAACCACTTTGGGATGGGATTGTTTTACACAAAAATTTCCAAACTTGTCAATAGCAATAGCGCCAGCAAAACCATCAAATTCTGCTAGTTCATTAAATGTTTTATTGAATGCGTCGTTTATTTGCATTCCATCGGTAACGCGTGTTACAATTTTTGTTGCAACCGCTGCACTAACAATGTCTTCACCTACACCCGTACAACTAACTCCACAAAAATCGTTGGCATAATTTCCTGCAACAGTAGCTGAATCTGAAATACGTCCGGGTAACTCGAATCCTTTACCACCTGTAGAAGTGCCAGCCGCAATATGATTGTTTTTGTCTAATACAACACATCCTACTGTACTTGTTCGAATTGATTTTAATTTTTCTTCAAAATCTTTTCTTCTCTCCGGTGTTTCTGTTGAAAAGTAAGGGATTTCTAGTTTTTCAGCATAAAGATTAGCGCCATCTCCACCTAGCACCCTATCTTCCTCTCTCATGAGTGTAGCGGCTAATTTTATTGGGTTTTGAATGTTTTGTATATTGATTACCCCACTAAATTTTTTGTTTTGACCATTCATGAGAGAGGCACTCATCCTTATTTTTCCATCACTTTGTATTTGAGATCCAATTCCCGCGTTAAACAATGGATCATTTTCTAGTTGTTCAATAGCAAAAACAACCGTTTCTTCCGCATGATGAGTTGCTAAAAAGTCAAACGTACTTTTACAAATGCGCTCCAATGCTGCTTGTTTCGCTTTTTTTGTTTCCTCTGACTGAGAAGACTCACTAAAAAAACCACCATGGATAATTAATTTCATGGAATACTAATTTGAGTTATGAATTGACATTTCATGGCTAGACAACAGATAGATATCACCTTTATTCATAACATGAACAACTAAATTTTTAATTGAAATAGCCTCGCCTAGGTTGACGTCTGTGATATTCGTATCTGTAATTTTTCGACCATCTACCAAAATGACCAATCCTGTTCCAAGGGCTTCCATATGATCACCGTCAGTAACCAATAGCCCTGTATCTTCTCCAAGACCAATACCCAAAGCTTTCGGGTTGCTTACTACAGCTTGAAACAAACGTCCAATTCTTCCTCGTTTCACGAAATGTGTATCTATTACAACATGATCGATTAACCCTAGACCACTCGTTATTTTAATTTCCCCTTTTAAAAGAGCTTCTTGACTTGATCCTTGGTATATCATACTTTTTGAGGCACTGTGTGCTCCTGCGGAAGTTCCAACATATATAAAATCATTGTCTTGATACTTTTCGAGTATTTTGTCATGTATTGGAGTACCACCTATTATAGAAGTTAATCTCAGTTGATCTCCTCCTGTAAAAAAAACAACATCTGCTTGTATGATTCTATTTAAATTTTCTTCGGAAATGGCATCCTCTCTTTTTTGAATATTTAGAACCTCCACATTGGTTGCTCCTAAAAAACTAAAAGCTTTGGCATATTCTGGCCCAACAATTTCAGGGATTTTAGATGCAGTAGGAATAATTTCAATTCGAGAATCTGTTCCTTTAATTGATTCATTGATAATTCGTTTTAAAATTCCCTTTTCGAAGAAATTTAAATTATTTTCAACTTGAGATTCAAAATCACTTTCCGTAAAACTTCCTTTATCTACAGCCCCCCCAATTATAATAAGCTTTCCTTTTGGTTTCATGAAAACAAAAATAGAGTTAATAGATATTGATTAATTTCAGAAAGTAATGGATTTATTAACATTTTGAAAATCGAGAAAATGATTGGAGGTGAGTTTTGATTTTTTAATATAATGAATTAAAAATCAATAGTATATATATTTTTATTATCAATTTTCTACAAAATTAAAGGCAAAAAGTATTAACATTTTTATTATTTTAATTTGCATTTGTGTAATTTAACACCCTAAACTTTAAACTATGAGAAAAATAATTACATTTTGCTTGTTACTTAGTGCTAGTTCCTTTTTTGGTCAAGAATCTCAATTTATGGGGTATTTTTCGCCAACAATTAGCCATTTGGTAACTGCTCCCAAAAATCAAACCGAACCGAAAAATCAGGTAATTAAGCCTAATTTTAAGGGACGTGAACTAATTGAGGTTGATAACACCAATACGCACAATCCTGATTGGGTATGGCAACAACATCAAAATACAGAAAAGGCTGCTTCTGCTACTGTATTGTGGCAATTTCAAGGACTCGGAACAAATTTATCCCCGCCAGATCCAACAGTAGACGCGGATAGTAATGTGGTAATACAATCAACCAATTCAAATGGTGGAGCTGTTTTTCGTATCTTTAATAAAAATACAGGTGCTACTATAGCAAGTTCTCTAACCATGCAATCATTAGGTGGTTCAGCTGGATTAGGTGATCCTATAGTGCTTTATTACAAACCTGCGAGACGTTGGTTTTTGACAGAGTTCTCTAGTACCGGAAATAAATTATTGGTTCACGTTTCTCAAACAAGTAATCCTCAAGGCGCTTATTACACGTATTCCTTTACTTGTACATCTTTTCCAGATTATCCAAAATGGAGTTTTAGTGAAGCATCAGATGCGTTATTGGTTACGACTAACCAAGGAGGACCTCCGACAACATACGCGATGAAATTAAGTACTTTATTGACAGGTGGGACTTCACCATTTATTAAAATTGCTATTGGTTATTCTCTTAATGGATTTGGTTTTCAATCAATCACTCCAGTTGATTTGGAAGGTGATAACGCTGCCCCATCTGGAATGAAGCCTCTTTTTGTTAGACATCGAGATGATGAATCACATTCAAACGGCACACCGGATAGCGCAACAAACGACTGGATAGAATTGTGGGAAATGACAATTAACTGGACCGCAAGTACGGCTACTGTTACAAAAATTCAAGATATATCTATAGCAGAAATAGATTCAAAATTATGCGGTTTAACAAGCTTTGCTTGTATTAAACAGCCAGGAACAACTAATACCCTTGATCCACTTCGTGAAACCGTTATGTATAAAGCACCTATGCGTGTTTTTGATACACATCAAGCTATGGTTTTGGCATTATCTACTGATGTGGATGGAGCAGATCGTTCAGGAGTACGTTGGATTGAGTTGAGAAGGGCGTCTGGCGTTACGACAGCCACTTGGACAAAGTATCAGGAAGGAACTTTTGCTCCGGGAACCGGTACAAGTCGTTGGATGCCTGCTATAAATATTGACAAAAATGGAAATATCATTATGGCTTATTCTACATCTAGTAATACCACAGGAGATTTCCCATCGTTGAAATTAACTGGTAGGAAACCATGTGATCCCCTAGGAACAATGACTGTACCTGAAACTACCATAATTGCAGGTACTTCGTCAAAAACAGGTGACACCCGTTGGGGAGATTATCACCATATGTCAATTGATGATTTTGATGGAGTTACATTCTATTTTACAGGAGTTTATCATAACTCGAGCACAAAATCCAATGTGAGTGCAATTAGAATGAATCCTGATGCTAAAGACGCTTCAATTTCTGAGATTTTTCAAGTTACACCGGGTGGTATTTGTGGATCATCA
Source organism: uncultured Lishizhenia sp. (assembly GCA_964612725.1). Taxonomy (GTDB): domain Bacteria; phylum Bacteroidota; class Bacteroidia; order Flavobacteriales_D; family Crocinitomicaceae; genus UBA952. Next base: position 71,072 of record CAZTFG010000001.1, read on the forward strand.
ACTCAATTAGGTATTGTTGTTCAAAATATGGGAACTACACCAATTTCAAGTGGAATTATTCAATGGCAAATTGGTTCTGGGGCGTTTACGAATGTAAATTATACATCTACTCAATTAACAAGTGTTGGAGCATTAGATACAATATTTGTAACTGTAACTGGATTGGTAAATGGTGCTAATTTGGTAACTGTAAACTCAACAACGGTAAATGGAACATCTCCGGATGACAATATCTGTAATGATTCGAAAACATATACATTAACTGTTGGTGGTGGAAATGGTTTTACGGTTAGCTCAACAGTAAATAATCAACCTACATGTTCCTCTAATTCAGGTCAAGTAACATTAGTTCCGACAGGTGGTACTGCGCCATTTACTTATACTTTGGATAATGGAACGCCGCAAACATCAGCTGTATTTGCAAATCTTGCTCCTGGAACTTATTCTTACACAATCACTGATAATTCAGGTTGTTCTGGTACGGGTTCAGTTACATTATCTCAACCTGCATCAATAGTTGCTTCAACAACTCAATCCGCTCAAATTACATGTAATGGTGCTCAGAATGCTTCAATTACCGCTTCAGCGACTGGAGGTCAAGCTTCTTACACATACTCGATAGATGGAACAACATATCAAAATTCAGCTAGTTTTACAGGTTTAGGAGCAGGTACATTTACTGTGTATGCGAAAGATGCAAACGGATGTGTTGGTCAGACTTCAATTACTATATCTCAACCAACCGTCTTGAATTTAAACGCAGTTCCAACAATGATTACCTGTTTTGGAAATGCTAACGGATCTATTTCAGCCGTTGGATCAGGTGGAACAGCGCCATATGTTTATAGCATTGATGGAACAACTTTTTACGCTCAAAGTGTAGTGAATAATTTAGCTGCTGGTAACTACACCGTTACTGTAAAAGATGCAAATGGCTGTTTGCAAACATTTAATACAACCATTACTGAACCAACTCAAGTTGGTGTAAGCGCTGTATCTACAGGAACGGCAACAGCAACAACAAATGGTACCATTACATTAACAGGAACAGGTGGTCTTACTCCTTACACATATAGTATTAATGGAACGAATTATTATTCAGGATCATTGTTCTCCAATTTAGCACCTGGAACTTATACATGTTATGTAAAAGACAACAATGGTTGCATTAGTACTACTACAATAGTTGTAGAAGAGTTGGTAGGATTGGATGAAAATGGAATTAACATTATTCAATTGTATCCAAATCCAAACAATGGAATTTTTGAATTAACTGTTGAAGGATTATCCGGTGATAAGTTAGATTGCAAATTGTTCAACATTCAAGGTCAACTTGTTTCTGATTTCAGATTAGATGTTGTTAACGGAAAAGCAACAAAAACTATTGAAATGAGTAAAAAACTTTCTGCAGGAGTATATTACTTAGGATTGTATAATTCAGAAAAAGCAGTAGTTCGACAATTTATTAAAGAATAATCTTTTTTATGAAGATAGTAAGGCGATCATTTTTGGTCGCCTTTATTGTTTTAGGCTAGTTATAAACAATGTTAAATGGAATAAATTTCTAAGTAGCTAAATCAATAAATCAATTATTCGAGCTAACTTTGAACATGCATGAGAAATTACTGATTTTAGATTTTGGTTCTCAATATACGCAACTTATTGCTAGAAGAGTAAGAGAGTTAAATGTGTATTGTGAGATCCACCCATGGAATAATATTCCTGAATTAGATTCTTCAATAAAAGGGGTTATACTTTCTGGGAGTCCTTTTTCAACCTTAGAATTAAATGCACCTAAGCCCGATTTATCAAAAATAAAAGGGGTTTATCCATTATTGGGTGTTTGCTACGGAGCTCAATTGCTGGTTCAACAATATGGGGGTAAAGTATTACCATCCAAAATCAGAGAATATGGAAGAGCTCATGTTGAAATTAAAAAAAATGATTCTGCTCTTTTCAAAAATATGTCTGTTCAATCCCAGGTTTGGATGTCACACGGCGATACAATAGTAGAGGTACCATCTGATTATCAAGTTATTTGCAGTACGGAAGATGTGCATATAGCTGGATTTCAGTTAGATAATGAGTTAACTTTTGGTATACAGTTTCATCCTGAGGTATATCATTCTACCGAAGGAACTCAATTACTTTCTAATTTTCTTGTTGATATTTGTGGTTTTTCTCAAGATTGGACACCGAATTCTTTTGTGGAAGAAACAGTAGATAATTTAAAGATTCAAATTGGAGATGACCAAGTGATTATGGGGTTGTCGGGAGGAGTTGACTCAACAGTTGCTGCAGTACTTCTTCATAAAGCAATAGGAAAAAATTTGCATTGTATTTTTGTGAATAACGGATTATTGCGTAAAAATGAATTCGATTCTGTTTTGAAATCCTACGAAGGAATGGGGTTGAATGTAAAGGGTGTTGACGCTTCCTCACTTTTTTATGCTGAATTGAATGGAAAAACAGACCCTGAAGCCAAACGTAAAGCAATTGGCAAGGTTTTTATTGATGTGTTTGATACAGAATCAAAAAAAGTAGAAAACGCTGTGTGGCTAGGTCAAGGTACAATTTATCCCGATGTAATTGAGTCTGTTTCAGCAACAGGTGGACCTTCTCAAACAATCAAATCTCATCACAATGTAGGTGGATTACCTGATTATATGAAGTTGCAGGTTGTTGAGCCTCTACGTTTACTTTTCAAAGATGAAGTAAGAAGAATTGGAAATGCACTTGAAATTGATCCAAACATATTAGGTCGACATCCTTTCCCTGGTCCAGGTTTAGGGATTAGGATTTTAGGAGAAGTGACTCCTGAAAAGGTAGCAATTCTTCAAGAAGTAGATGCGATTTTTGTGGATGGATTAAAAGAGGATGGATTGTATAATGAGGTATGGCAAGCTGGAGCAATTTTTCTACCCATTCAATCTGTTGGAGTAATGGGTGATGAACGTACTTATGAAAATGCTGTTGCACTGAGGGCTGTAACTTCTACAGATGGAATGACAGCGGATTGGTGTCATTTGCCTTATGAATTTTTGGCTAAAATATCCAATCGTATTATCAACCAAGTAAAAGGAATTAATCGTGTTACGTATGACATTAGCTCTAAGCCTCCAGCAACAATTGAGTGGGAATAATAGATATAACAAATTAATAAAGCATTTATGAAACAAATTTTAAGTTTACTTTTTCTTATTATCAGTTGTACTTTATCCGCTCAAGATTATGTTAAAATTGAAAATCTAAATGGTAAAAAATACTATGTGTATTTGATCGACGAAGGGGTTTCTTTGGAGTC
>CAZTFG010000001.1:74475-94368 GCA_964612725.1 uncultured Lishizhenia sp.
ATTTCAAAAGGGGCAATTACCAATCCAGTTAAACAAGAGTCTGAAACTGATTCCATTTTATTATATACTGTTAATCAAGGAGAAACGCTCTATAGTTTATCTAAACGCTATATGGTTTCCTCTGAAAAGTTGCAGAAGGTTAACAATATTACCCCTGTTCAATTAAAAACGGGGATGATTATTAAAATTCCATTAAAGAAGGAACAATTTGAGAAAGAAATTAAGATCAAGCCGGTAATTTCTAATAATAGTCAAACAATCGATTCAACGCTATTATTTCCTACTAAAAAAGGTCCCTGGAAAATCGCTATGTTTTTGCCTTTTTATTTAGGTAATTCTAAAAAAGCTCCTGCCTCTGTGGTTTCAGCTTCTACTGAGTTTTATATGGGCGCAAAAATGGCTATTGATGAATTAGGTTCATCCACCGAATTATATGTCTATGACTACATGAATGATACTGTTGATGTAGCTGGGATATTAAAAAGACCTGAGTTTGCTAATATGGACTTGATTTTTGCTCCGTTAGATGTTGGAGAGGCTTTGTTGGTGGCCAATTGGTGTCAAGAAAATCAAGTACCATTTGTTACAACAGTGCCAAAAGCAAATCGATTAATATCGAATAATCCTATGGCACATTTCGGAATACCTTCTGATGCAAATATGCTTAAAATGCTAGCCAAATATGCAATAGAAAACTATTCAACTAAGCAGGTGATTTTAGTGAAATCAAACGATAAAGTAGATATGACGAATTATGAAGCATTCAGAAGTGTTTATTATTCTGCCGAAAACCCAAATAATATTAAGTTAATTGAGGCAACTACAAAAGATTTTGGTCAATATCTTCAAAAGAATCCTTCGAGTGTTGTTGTTTTAGCTTCTAATGAAAAGTCAGAGGTACTTGATTTCATGAATTTATTGAAACCCTACTCCGGTTTAACCTTGTTTGGTCATAAAGATTGGCTGAAGTATGGGGAAGCGGTTACCAGTGTTCGATCAAAGTACAATATGCATTTTGTTAATTATAAATCTCCTTTTCCTTCCTTTAGTTATCAAGATGGTGCAGTGAAAGGACTTCACAGGAAATATAGAGATTATTACAACGCAGACATTACTGGAATGGTGATTTATGGATATGATGTAGCTAAATATTTCACTTCTTATGTTTTATTAAGAAAAGAGGCGAATGGAGTAATTATGGATTTTGATTTGAAACCTAATTTTGAAACCGGAGGTTTTGAGAATGTAAAATGTTACATTGACAATTAAATCATGCGAGAATTAATTCAATCTGAGTTCAAGAAACTTCAAGAATTTATTTGTACCCAATTAGAAATTTCTGATGGCCTTTCAACCTTTCAAATGGATGAATGGAATAGGGAAGAAGGAGGAGGAGGTAGAACGAATACAATTGCACAAGGAAACATTATTGAAAAAGGCGGAGTAGCATTTTCTGCAGTTCACGGTCCAGTTACCGAAGAGATGAAAAAACAATTGGGTACCAAGGGTTCTAATTTCTTCGCTACGGGAGTATCCATTGTTTTGCATCCTCATTCACCGCACATCCCAATTATTCATATGAACGTGCGTTATTTTGAATTGGATAATGGAACCTATTGGTTTGGTGGAGGAATCGATTTAACACCTCATTACATTATACCGGAACGCGCTGCCATTTTTCATGAGAAATTGAAAGAAATTTGTGATGCTTTCGATCCATCGTTTTATGGAACTTTCAAGAAATGGGCTGATGAGTACTTTTTTATTGGTCATCGCAATGAAACTAGAGGAATAGGTGGAATCTTCTTTGATCACCAATCTCACGAAAACACCCAATTAACGAAAGAACAATTATTTAATTTTTGTTTAGCACTCGGAAAAGCATTTCCTTTTCTCTATCAAACTCAAATTGAAATGGGGAAAAAGACAGAAATTTCTGATTCTCAGAAAAAATGGCAAATGCTTAGAAGGGGAAGATACGTTGAATTTAATTTGGTTCACGATCGAGGTACTAAGTTTGGACTTGTTTCAGGTGGAAGAACGGAATCTATTTTACTGAGTATGCCACCCGTGGCTAATTGGGAATATGACTACCAACCACTAAAAGATAGCCAAGAAGAGTTTACACTTACTCATTTGAAGAAAGAAATAGATTGGATTTCTTTTCGAAATTAACTAGCAAAACAAAAAAGTATTAAAATGGAATTTAAAGAAATAATTGATCAAGTAGCTCATTTTCATTCATCGTTTGGAATAAAGAATCATTACGAACCTACCAGTGATTTAACACCTTCCGAGGTTGAATTGCGTTTTAATCTGATGAAAGAAGAAAATGAAGAGTATTTAGAAGCTGCAAATAAAAATGATATAGTTGAAATTGCGGATGCTCTTGGTGACCAGTTATATATTTTGTGTGGTACGATTTTACGTCATGGACTTCAACACAAAATTGAAGAGGTATTCAATGAAATACAACGTTCTAACATGAGTAAATTAGATAGCAATGGTAAACCAATTTATCGTGAAGACGGTAAAGTAATGAAATCAGAATTATACTTCAGACCTGATATTAAGAAAATATTGGATAAATAATTAATCGGAATCTCTTCCGGTAATCAGTTGAAACACCACCGGTAAATGATCGGAATATTTGGCTCTAAAATCATCATGATCATAGGGTTCTATTACATTATTTGGGTTAAAAGTTTTAGCCGCTTTTCTGATGTCAATCGTATTGAATGAAGATAGTACAAGATCTTCCTTTGAATGAGAGTTATAGAATAGGTGATCATAAGGTTTTCCCTTTTCCTTTGATTCATATAATTTCGTATTCGTTGATTTACATTTTTCATTTAAGCTAAAAAAATCAAGACTTTTGAAATGTAAAAACTCACTTGATTCATAGATGTTACAGTCTCCCACAACATAAAAATCTTTGTTTTTTTCTTGTTGTTTTTTGGTCCAATTAAACAAGTAACTAAATTCAGTTTGCCTTCTTGCGTAATCTTCTTTTGTATCACCAGGATTTAAATGAACCGGAATAATAGAAAACGTTGAATTTCCTTTAACTGTTTTAAATGGAAAAACATATGAAACTCGATCTTGGTTAGGATTCGCCACCAAGGGTTGACTAACAAATCCAAAATAGCGCGTTGAGTCGCAATGAATTTTATTTCTTTTGTAAAAAACAATCCACCATTCACTGGCCGTTGAATTTACATGGTTTTTTGTCGGTCCGGTATCCTCGGATGATAACCAAAAAGAAAATCCTGCTTTTTTCATTTCGAGCATAAATGCTTTGCTTTCTTCATCAATTTTATATGGCGTTTTATCTCCAAAAAATCCAGCGATTGGAGGAGCAACAAGTTCTTGTATAACAACCATATCGTATGGTTTCATGATTTTTGCAAGGGTAGCATTGTCTTTATTTTTAAAATTCCCCAAAAACTGAATGTTAAATGAGCAAATATTTAATGTGTCTTGACAATTTGAAAGAGAAGAAATAAATAGAAATGCAAGAATATGTAAATTTTTCATATTCAAATATACAATGAATAAACTTGAATACACTAAAAACACAAAGAGGAACAAGATTGTGCTTGTTCCTCTTTATGCTAAACCATGCTAAAACTATAAACTCAAATTACCACTATGAAAAGTAATTCGTACACAAAGATACATTCATTTTAAGGATTTGTAATTAAGGAAATGTTAATTTTAGTAAATTCTTTTCCATGCAAGCGTCATTTCTCGTTTTCCTGGAGGACCTGGTCTAGATTCAACAGAAAATCCTACTGATTTTAAATCCCGTTTTACTTGTCCTTTTGCACAATAGGTAACGAATAATCCATTATTATTGAGTAAATCGTACAATTTGGTAAAAATGGGTAAAGTCCACATTTCGGGCTGAGCTCTAGGACCAAAAGCATCAAAATAGATAATGTCAAAATTTGCTTTTGGAAAAATAATATCTTCGATTTTTGCTTTGATTTTAGTTAAAGTAAAATTAGCATGAATTTGTGTGGATTCGTCCCAGGGAGCAAGATTGATTTTTTGTTGCAGATCCTTGATTATTGAGCCTTCTAGCTGGTTGGCGTAATCCATAGCGAGCTGTTCTTGATCGGTGAGTGGATAAGCTTCTAATCCAGTATATGTTATATGTAAATTCGAATAATTCAAGCAAGCATTTGCAGTTAATAGCGCATTCAATCCCGAACCAAATCCAATTTCTAATATAGAGATAGAATCGTAGGATGAAAATTCATTCATTCCATTTTGAATAAACACATGTTGAGCTTCTTGTATAGCACCATGGATGGAATGATAGTGTTCGTCTAATTCTGGAATATATAACGTCGGGCTACCATCTTTGGTAATGATTATTTCTCTTTTCATATGTTTTGCAAGTTTACATGCTTTTTAACAATTGTTAATAGCAATCATGAATATCTTTTCGGAAAGATTCAAAAAAACAAACGATAGGAGCGGCTAGATTTCCTTATATTTGTTGGATGGATATGAATACGGAAAACGGTAGAAAGCCTGGTAATAGAATTAAACAAGCGTCAAATGTATTATTGAGTGATGTGGGTAAATTACCTCCTCAAGCTGTTGATATTGAGCAAATTGTGCTTGGAGCTATGATGCTTGAGAAAAATGCCGTTTCCAAAACCATTGATATTCTTAAGCCAGCTAGTTTTTATGATCCTAAACACCAATATATCTATGCTGCAATCCGAGAATTATTTGCTAGCACAAATCCGATCGATTTAATTACTGTTTCCACATTGCTTAAAAAACGAGGTGAATTAGAGGCTTCTGGTGGAGCAGCTTATTTATCTCAACTAACCAATCGTGTGGCTTCAGCTGCCCATATTGAATATCATGCAAGGGTCATTTCTGAAAAGCATATCAAAAGAGAATTAATTCGAATGAGTTCAGACATCATTCGTGATTCTTATGACGACACGAAGGATGTATTTGATGTTATGGGAAGTGCTGAAGGTGAATTGTTTCAAATTGCTGAAAATAATATGGGAAAACAAGTGCAAAACTTACAAAGCGTAGTACTTGAAGCCATAGAAGAGATTGAGAAAGCTTCACAAAATTCAGATGGAATATCGGGCGTACCAACCGGATTTTTTGATTTGGATAAATTAACTTCTGGTTGGCAACGGTCTGATATGATTGTAATAGCAGCCAGACCAGCCATGGGAAAAACGGCTTTCGTTTTATCTATGGCACGTAATACGGCTGTGGATTATGGTAAAGCAGTTGCTTTATTTTCTTTAGAGATGTCTTCCGTTCAGCTTGTAAAACGATTAATATCCAGTGAAGCGAGAATTCATGCAGAGAAATTGCGAAAAGGGAATTTAAGAGAAGATGAATTTCAACAGTTGCATACACGCATTACGAAATTGGCTACAGCACCGATATTTATCGATGATACAGCTGGTTTAAGTGTTTTTGATTTACGTGCGAAATGCCGAAGATTAAAAATGCAACATAATATTGAGTTGGTGATTATTGATTACCTTCAATTGATGTCGGCAAAGGATGGAAAGGGTGGAGGTAACCGTGAACAAGAAATTTCAACAATCTCAAGATCTATCAAAGAAATTGCAAAAGAATTGAATGTTCCTATCATTGCATTGTCCCAGTTGAGTCGTTCAGTAGAACAGCGTGGAGGTGATAAACGACCTGTACTATCTGATTTACGGGAATCGGGAGCAATTGAACAAGATGCTGATATTGTTGGATTTATTTATCGTCCGGATTATTATGGGTTTTTAGAGGATGAAGAAGGAAATCCAAATAATGGAATTGGTGAAATTATCATCGCAAAACATAGAAATGGTGCAACAGATCGCGTACGTTTGCGTTTTGTACAAGAGTATGCTCGATTTGAAAACATTGAATCCTTTGAGGGCAACAGTATGAATGATTCATTTAAAAATGCTAAAAATGAATCATATACCATTACGGTTCCTAGTAACTTTGATAAAGTTCAAGATTCTTCTTCAGATATTGATTTGGATGGTGGAAGCGAGGCTCCTTTTTAATAAAAAATTATGAAAGTTGTTATAATTATTCTATTTCTAGCAATTTCCAATTTATCTTGGGCTACCAAATTGTTGGTTCCCATGGATGAAACGCAATCCAATCATTTAAAAGCCTACGGACTTTCGTATTGGGCTTTGGAAAAGGGAGTTGTAATTGAATGGTTGTTAAACTACAAAGGCGGATCGTTTCTTTTTCCTCATTTAGTTAGTTTAGAAGAAGAGTTAATTATTCGTGGGATTAAATATCAAGTACTTACAGATGGTCAAGTAAATCAGATAAAAAATCAAATAGCTGATCCTGAAGTGAATATGGAGTTGATTCAATTGGAAAAAGCTCCTAAAATTGCGGTCTATTCACCTCCCGGAACCCAGCCTTGGGATGATGCGGTTACCATGGTGTTAAAATATGCTGAAATCCCTTATGATCAAATATATGATTCGGCAATTGTTATGGGCGTTTTACCAAAATATGATTGGCTGCACTTACATCATGAGGATTTCACCGGTCAATATGGGAAGTTTTATGCTAGTTTTAGAAATGCACCTTGGTATAGGGAACAACAAGCAATGGCTGAAAGAGATGCTAAAATGCTCGGATTTGACAAAGTGTCCAACATGAAATTAGCGGTTGCATTGAATCTTAAAAATTTTGTAGTTGGTGGTGGTTTTTTATTTACGATGTGTAGTGGAACAGATAGTTTTGATATAGCATTGGCAGCTGAAAACACCGATATTTGTGAGTCCATGTATGATGGTGATCCTGCCGACCCTAAGGCCCAAAGTAAATTAGATTACAATCAAACGTTTGCTTTTAAAGATTTTAAATTGGAAAGAGACCCGATGGTTTATGAGTATTCTGATATTGACGGAACGGATCTACATAGAATGGGTTTGGTAACTGAAGAAACTGATGTTTTTACGCTCTTTGATTTTTCCGCAAAATGGGATGTAGTTCCAACCATGTTAACGCAATGCCATACGGATGAAGTCAAAGGTTTTATGGGACAAACCACAGATTTTAAAAAGGATTTGATAAAAAACAATGTACTCATTTTAGGTGAAAATAAAGCACTAGGTACTGCGAAATATATTCATGGAGAGCTCGGACAAGGGACTTGGACATTTTATGCTGGACATGATCCAGAGGATTACGAGCATCGAGTGGGTGACCCTCATACAGATTTGAATTTACACCCCAATTCTCCTGGTTATCGATTAATTTTGAACAACATTCTTTTCCCTGCAGCAAAAAAGAAAAAGAGAAAAACATAAAAATGGAATGGCTTGTTGAAAATGAATCTCAATTACCTGACGTAACTTCACAAATTCTAGCGCAATTACCTCAGAATGGCGTCATCTTGTTTGAGGCTGAAATGGGATCAGGAAAAACAACGTTAATTCGTACTATGTTGTCGAATCTGACCGATGATGCATTTCAAGGATCGCCAACATATTCTGTGGTAAATGAATATCGTTCAAAGGATAATTTCCCTATTTATCATTTTGATTTATATCGCTTGAATGATGAAAGAGAATTGATGGATATTGGTTTTGATGATTATTTATCAGAGGATGCACTCTTATTAATTGAATGGCCGGAAAAAAGTTTAAAATTCCTTCCGGATAACATATTTTGGGTGTATATTCGTGTAACTGATAAAAATCACCGCTTAATTGAATTGAAACATGATTACAGATCCTGAATTATTAAAAGGGTTAATGCAGCAAGGAAGTCTGTTACCCCAGGAAGAAATGCTCGAGGTAAAAAAGCGAAAAGGAAGCTTATTTATTGGTATTCCTAAAGAAATATCATTTCAAGAAAGACGTGTTGGATTAGTTCCTGAAGCTGTATCATTATTGGTGGCTAATGGTCATCGCGTGCGTGTGGAAGCAGGTTGTGGAATTGGAGCAAATTTTTCTGATTCGGACTACAGCGAAGCTGGGGCTGAAATATGTGCTGATCGAAAAGAAATTTATGCGTGTGATATCATTTTTAAAGTCACTCCACCTTCTGAGGAGGAGGCAGATTTAATGACTGGTAATCAGACGTTTATTTCAGCCTTGCAAATAGCTACCCAACCTAAAGAAATTCTTAAGAAATTAATTGCCAAGAAAATCACAGCAGTAGCGTGGGACTACATCAAAGATGAAGAAGGTGTTTTTTCGGTTGTTCGTACTTTAGGAGAAATTGCTGGGACCACTTCCATGTTAATTGCAGGCGAATTACTTTCATCTTATTCATCCGGAAAAGGAATGATGCTTGGTGGTATTGCTGGTGTACAACCAACAGAAGTGGTGGTGATTGGCGCAGGTACGGTTGGTGAATTTGCTACACGTTCTGCCTTGGGTTTAGGAGCCTCTGTTAAAGTATTCGATAACTCACTTTCAAAAATAAGACGTTTACAAAATGACATAGGATCAAGGGTTTATACGTCTATAATTCAACCAAAGGTTTTAGCAAAAGCTATTCTAAGAGCAGATGTTGTTATCGGTGCATTACGATCTCCGTTAGGGCGGACACCTTGCGTGGTTTCAGAAACAATGATTGAATCCATGAAACTTGGATCTGTGGTCGTGGATGTGAGCATTGACCAAGGAGGTTGTTTTGAAACAAGTAGAATAACCAATCACATAGAACCTACCTTCGTAAAGCACGGTGTTATTCATTATTGTGTACCAAACATTGCTTCACGTGTGTCTAGAACAGCATCTTTTGCACTTTCAAATATTTTCTCCCCACTAATTTTAGAAATGGGAAATAACGGTGGATCCGTTGAGTTAATCCGAAGAAACGAAGGATTTAGAAATGGAGTCTATATTTATAAAGGTGTATTAACTAGTGAAGTACTAGGAAAAGTGTTTGATTTGAAATATAAAAACATAGAACTGCTATTGCCGCGTATCTAATGTTTACACCACTCAATTTACCTCAAGCTCCATTACGTATTTCAAAAAAAGAGAACCAGTATTATGTTACTTGTTTAATACGTAAAAAGAAAATTGTACTTACACCTGAGGAATGGGTTCGACAGCATTTGATCTATTATTTAGTTCATTCCAAGGGATTTGCCATTGGTAGAATAGGAGTGGAGGTAAGTTTACAGGTTAATGGATTGGCAAAAAGAGCCGATGTGGTTTATTATGATCATTCTTTACAACCAACTCACATTATTGAATGTAAAGCACCAATGATAGAATTGAGTGCTGAGACAGTTTTTCAAATAGCCACCTACAATAGTAAATTGAAAGCCAAATATCTAATTGTTTCTAATGGAATTGATCATTTTATTTATGAAAATCGAAATTCAAGCATTATTGCATTGAACGATTTACCAGAATGATTTTACCTGTAAATTATTGATTTATATTTGATTAAAATTAATTGTAAAAAGTACAATAACTAACTGATAATTAAACTTTTCAAAAAAAAAGTATCAAGTATTTGTACATTAGTTTTTTATTAATACATTTGAAATGTCAAAATGACACTAAGTATAAACCTTAATTAATTTTTATTCTATGAAAAGAATTTTTACTTTACTTTCAGCAGTATTACTTTCTGCATCAACTCAAGCGCAAGTTATTGGGATGATTGGAGATTTTACAAGCTGGTCTTCTGATGTAGTGATGACTACTTCAGATAACGTTAACTGGACAGTTACAAACCAAACTTTCTTAATCACTGGTGGTGTTAAATTCCGTCAAGATGCAGATTGGGCTGTAAACTGGGGATCATTAGGTTTTCCAACTGGAACAGGGGTTCAAGGTGGTGACAACATTCCGGTACCAGCAGGAACGTATGATGTAACTTTTAACTCTTCAACAGGAGATTACACATTTACTGCTGTTGCAACTGGTTTTGAGGAAATCGGTTTCTTTGGTGGATTTAACTCATTTGGTGCTAACGAACCAATGGTTACTGCTGATGGTACACAATACACAAAATTAGATTTCCATTTTACTGCTCCAGATGTTAAATTTAGAAATACTACAACTGCTGCAGTTTACGGTGGTACAGCATTTCCTAATGGTACAGCGGTATTGAATGGAGGTAATATTCCGTTAACAGCAGGATTCTACAATGTTGGATTTGATAAATCAACGTTAGGATACGCATTTCAACAAGTTCCTGTTGGAATAATTGGTTCTGCTATTCCTCCATACGATTGGTCTGTTGATGTTCCTATGAACTCTACTGATGGTGGTGTTTCTTTCACATTAAACGGATATGCTATTTTAGATGGTGTTTGTAAATTCAGAGCTAATCAGTCTTGGGCTACTAACTGGGGTGGTGTTGATTTCCCTGTAGGTGTTGCTACTGCTGGTGCTGGTGATATTCCAGTTGCTGCTGGTACATATGATATTTCTTTCAATCGTGTTACAGGAGAATACAGTTTCTTAGTAGCTGGTGTTGAAGAAATCGGTCAAATTTCTGCTGTTGCTTTCCCTAATCCTGCAACAGATGTTGTAACTTTCCAAGTTGCTGCTTCTGATTTCACAATTGTATTAACTGATCTTTCTGGAAAAGTTATTTCAACTTCAACTAACAATACAGTTGATATGACTAACTTAACAGCAGGAACGTATGTTTACAAAATCATTTCTTCTACTGGTTTCGCAACTGGTAAATTGATGAAAAAATAATAAATAATAATTTATTTGAAAAGCCTAGGTTGTAATATACTTAGGCTTTTTTTTACTAATTTAATGTCCAATATGAAAACTGTATATTCTTTTTTGTTTACTGTCATTTCATCCCTTTCCTTTGGCCAAATACTGGATGTTTCTCCGGCTTTCCCTACGGTAAATGATGTTGTTACAATTGTTTATGATGCAACGGAAGGAAATGCAGCACTAATTGGTCAAACACAAATTTATTGCCACACTGGTATTATTTCATCCACCAGTACTTCGCCTACTAATTGGCAATTTGTACAAGGTGTTTGGGGTACGGCAGATGCAAGTGTGGCCATGACAAACCTTGGAAATAATAAGCATTCAATCACCATTGATATTGATCAATTTTATGGTTTCCCTGGTACAACAAATGTGCTAAAATTAGCTTTCGTTTTTAGAAATGCCTCGGGAACGATTGTTGGTAGAAGTGCAGATGGATCAGATATTTACTATGATGTTTATCCAGTTTCTAGTACTTTAATAGGTCAGTTTTTTGATCCACAACCTAATTCTATCGTAGATTTGAATACCTCATTTTCTATTTCAGCTCAATGCAATGTACCATCCAGTCTAACGCTAAAAGAAAATGGAAATATCATTACAACTAGCGCTAATGCTACCGTTCTTACCTATTCACTTACTGCTACTAACCCAGGTACCAATTTGTTGGAGTTTATCGCTAATGACGGAACCAATGAAATCATTGATTCACTTTATTATACCGTGAATCCAATTATTACCCCAGTTGATCCGCCAAGCGGATTGAAAAATGGTATTAATTATTTGAATGATTCAACGGTAATACTTCAATTATATGCTCCTGAAAAACAACATGTTTATGTGTTAGGAGATTTCAATGGTTGGCAAACCAATGTGAATTACCACATGAATCTTTCCACCGATCTAAAAACGTGGTGGATTGAAATTGGTGATCTTACTCCAGGTCAACGTTATGGATACCAATATTTTATAGATGGAGCATTGAAAATTGCTGATCCTTTGAGTCCGTTAGTTTTGGATAAAAATAATGATGCAGCTATTGGTGCGCTAACTAATCCTAATCCGCATCCTTACCCAACGGGGCTTACAACCGGATTCGTAACGGTAATGCAACCAGGAGCTCCTGCATATCAATGGAACAATATATCCTTTACTGCTCCAGAAAAGAAAGATCTCGTTATTTATGAATTACTGGTGCGTGATTTTGTTCAAAAACGCAATTATCAAACTTTAATTGACACCTTGGATTATTTAGATAAACTTGGAATTAATGCTATTGAATTAATGCCTCCAGGTGAGTTTGAGAATAATGAAAGCTGGGGATACAATCCATCGTTTCACATGGCGTTGGATAAATATTATGGTACCCCGCAAAAATTCAAAGAATTCGTAGATTCATGTCACAATAGAGGAATTGCAGTCTTAGTGGATATGGTATTAAATCATGCTTTCGGACAAAATCCTATGGTGAACATGTATTGGGATGCGGCAAATAGTCGACCTGCAGCAAATAATCCGTGGTTTAATGCAGTTTGTCCTCATCAACCCTATTGTTGGGGCTATGACTTCGATCATACTCGTTTAGCCACACAAAATTATGTGGATCAAGTAAATCGCTATTGGTTGGAAGAATATAATATTGATGGATTCCGCTTTGACTATACAAAAGGATTCATTAACAGTGCGGCATCCTTTAGTCAGGCACGAATTGATTTGTTAAAACGAATGGCGGATACCATTTGGAATTTCAAACCAAACACACACATCATCTTGGAGCATTGGTGCGATAATACAGAAGAAAAACAATTAGCCGATTATGGCATGATGCTTTGGGGGAATTTAAATTACGCATACAACCAAGGAACAATGGGATTTGTATCCTCATCCAATTTAAGTCAAGGGATTTATACAGCACGCACATGGACTGTTCCACATTTAGTTTCTTACATGGAAAGTCATGATGAAGAACGATTGATGTATAAAAACCTAAATTTTGGAAACAATACGAATCCCGATCACAATACGCGTAATTCATATACGGCACTTGGAAGAATGCAAACCGCTGCGGTATTATTCTTAACTCAGCCGGGTCCAAGAATGATCTGGCAATTTGGTGAGTTGGGTTATGATATTTCCATCGATGTTCCTTGCGAAGTGTGCAATAAACCAATTCTTTGGTCTTATTTTACGCAGGCAAGAAGACGTCAGTTGTATGATGTGTATTCGGCAACATTGGCATTGAGAAACAATTATGAAACGTTTCGATCTTTAGATTTTAATTACATGCTTTTCGGAGCGGTTAAACGAATGAAAATGAACCATTCTACTATGAATGGGGTAGTGTTAACCAATTTCGATGTAGTGAACCAAAATGCTACACCTGCCTTTCAACATACGGGAATGTGGTATGAGTATTTTACAGGTGATAGTTTAGATGTTCAAGATGTGAATGCAATAATTCCAATGGAACCGGGTGAATACCGCATTTATACCGATGTTCGTTTAGCAAAACCAGTAATTACAGATGCTCCCGTTTCGTTGAATGAATTAAATGTGGATGCTTTTGAATTGAATATTTTCCCTAACCCGACTACGGATAAAGTAACGATTCAATTTTCTTCCCAAGCTATTACAACTAGTGAAATGATTCTATTGAATATGAAGGGTGAAATGGTGCGTTCAGAAAAAGGCTTGGTAAATTCAGGAATGAATTCGATTGAAACTTCTTTGACAGGGTTAGCGAAAGGAACCTATCATATGTTATTGAAAGTAGGAAATTCATTCGGAAATAAAGAAATTGTAATTCAATGATAAAGAAGTTTATTAGTGTTTTTAGTCTCGTTATTTCACTTTCTGCTCTTGGACAGACCGTTCATCCGTTGAACAACGAAGCCTTTTTGCAAAATGAGGTTGCTTCCGTTTACATTACTATCCAACCCGCTTATTTGGATCTGATTTTAGGAGATAGTCTATATTCCGATTATGAATTCCCTGCTGATTTTAGGTACGTAAGTTCGATTTACCAAGACTCGGTTTTTAATATTGGTTTTCGATTACGCGGAAATACATCACGCGACGCAGGAAAAAAATCGTTTAAAATTGGATTCAATGATTTTGTGACAGGGCAAAAATTCAAAGGCCTTGAAAAAATGAACCTGAATGGCAATCACAATGACCCTTCACAATTGCGTTCGCGACTGGCCAATCAACTACTTGCCAAAGATTCTTTAACTGCTGCAAGAACGAGCTTTGTTCGCTTGTATATCAATAATGAATACAAAGGATTATACTTGAATGTGGAACATTTCGACGATGAATTTTTACAAAAGCGTTTCATCAATAATGATCAAGGAAACTTATACAAGTGCTTGTATGGAGCTGATTTATTGAATTGGGGACCAAATCAATCCAATTATCAATGGACCTATGAATTGCAAACAAACAAGGCGGCTAATGATTACAGTGGATTAATTCATTTTATCAATGTATTAAATACTTCCTCAGATGCTGATTTTCCTTGTGCTATTCAAGCCGTTTTTGACGTGGATAATTACTTAAAAACATTCGTTCATGAAATATTGATAGGGCATTGGGATGGATATGCAGTAAACAAAAACAATTACTACCTCTATCAACGTCCATCCGATGGTAAATTTATGTTTATTGAATATGACATGGATAATACCTTTGGTATTGATTGGTTTGGAGTTGACTGGACAAATAGAAATATCAATTCCTGGGCAAGTTCCGGAAGACCCTTATATCAACGCATTTTTGCAGTGCCATATTTTAAAGATCGTTTCAATTATTATATGCAAAAGGCCTTATCCGAAGTATATCTTGAAGCTGATATCATGGCTGAACTTCAACAAACACAATCCATCATTCTAGCAGCAGGCTTGGAAGATACCTACAAAGAATTGGATTATGGATTTACGGATTATGATTTTCAAAATGCACTCACTATTGCCTTTGGTCAACATGTTACTTTTTCGCTACAAGAATATATTCACAACCGAATTTTATCAGCCAATACACAAGCCTTACCTGTTCAACAGCTAGAAAATCCTTGTCAAAATAGTGGTGTATCGGAGTTAGCTACTGAAGATTTTGTACCTGTTCGGGCAGTTGATTTATTGGGAAGAGAGATTGATCTACCAATTAAAAATCAACTAATCATTTTAGTTGACAAACAAGGTCGAACGAAAAAACAAGTGGTGTTGTATGAATAAGATTTTAATAGTTACCGTATTTTTCGGGTTAAATGTAGCCGCTGTAATGGCGCAAAAAGTAAAGCTTACGCATGTTGAACCCATGAACTGGTGGGTAGGGATGAAGCACCATCAAGTTGAGATTTTACTTCATGGTGATGCAATTTCAAAGTACCAAGTGGAAGTACAAGGGCTGCCTGTTTTAGGTATTGTGAAAACTGAAAACCCCAATTATATTTTTGTCACAGTTGAAACAGAGGGAAGAAATTCTGGAAAGTATCCCATTCGTTTATTGGACAAAGGAAAGGAACTGACGCATTTTGATTTTGAGTTGAAGGAACGTGAATATTTATCAGCTGAGCGCAAGGGTTTTTCTTCTGCTGATGTGATTTATTTACTCATGCCTGATCGATTTGCTAATACCTATCCAGGCGGCGACACACATCCCGAAACGGTTGAAAAAGCCGATCGCACCAATCCAAATGGGAGACATGGAGGAGATATTTCAGGAATTATCGATCATTTGAACTACATTAAAGAGTTGGGAGCTACTACCATATGGACCACACCCTTGTTGGAGGATAATGAAGAAACCTATTCCTATCACGGATACGCACAATCCGATTTGTATAAGGTAGATCCAAGATATGGAAACAATTACTATTTCCAATTTTTAGTGCAAGAAGCGCATCGTCAAGGATTGAAAGTGATTAAGGATGAAGTTCCGAATCATTGGTCCAGCAAACATTGGATGATAAAGGATTTACCAACAAAAACTTGGATACATGAATTTCCTTCGTTCACTCGATCTTCTTATCGGACAAGTACGCAAATGGATCCATATGCGAGTCAAAAAGATAAATCAGCTTCTGAAGATGGCTGGTTTGATACGTCCATGCCGGATATGAATCAATCGAACCCACTTTTACTGAATTACCTCATACAAAATACCATTTGGTGGGTTGAATTTGCTGAATTGGATGGCCTTCGTGTAGATACCTATTCATATAATGACAAGGATGCAATTGCAAAATGGACAAAAGCCATCATGGAAGAATATCCTAACTTGAACATGGTTGGGGAGGTTTGGTTGCACAATCAGGCACAGATATCGTATTGGCAAAAAAATAGTCCGGTTGGTGCGATCGATTCCTATAATAGTAACTTGCCGAGCGTGATGGATTTCACCCTGCATGATGCCATAATGCAAGCATTCAAGGAAGAAAATCAAGGGTGGGACCAAGGAATGGTTCGAGTTTATGAGAATTTTGTGAATGACTTTTTATATGCAAATCCGAACAATTTACTGGTATTCATGGAAAATCACGATACCAAACGTTTCAATGAATATTGCCCTTCGCTTGCCGATTATAAAATGGCACTTACTTTAATAGCAACAACGCGCGGTATTCCACAAATCTATTATGGAAGTGAAATTGGAATGAAAGGCAGTAAGGAAAAAGGTGATGCAGACATACGACAAGATTTTCCGGGTGGATGGAAAACCGAAGACAAACATTCGGCTTTTTACTCGAACCAAGAAGCAAATAAAAACTTAGGTATTCCAGGAAGAACGGAAACAGAAGAAGCTTATTTTCAATTTACAAAAACACTCTTGAATTGGCGCAAAAATCAGCCGGTGATTCATACGGGTAAATTCAAACAATTTGTTCCGGAAAACAATGTGTATGTGTATTTCAGATACGACGAACAGGAAACCATCATGGTCATACTCAACAATTCCACCAAGGAAGAATCCATTAATTTGAATCGATTTAAAGAAGTGCTGAAGAGTAAGAAAATCTTCAAAAATGTCTTTACCAATGAAATGGTTAATGTAGACAATCCAATCATGATCCTTGGTCCTAAAACAGCAACTATTTTTAGGGTTAATTAATGTAATCATTGCGAAAATTCTATATTTGATACAAAATTTCTTTTGTATGAAAACAGTTCGTTTGATTTCCTTACTGCTTTTTGTTTCTTCCTCAGTAGTTTTTGGTCAAAATTTATACAAACCTTCGGTTGCTGAAATTAGCACTTTACCTGAATGGGCTCAGAAAATGTATGGTGTTAATCCCTCCATTTATGAAGTGGATTTGCTTTACAATGAATATTTTAAGTCGCATTCCTTTGAAAAATCATATCATACCCAATATTACAAACGTTGGAGAAGAAAGAATCTATCATTTGCGGATAATGCAGGTTATATTCACCTCCCAACAGAAGCCGAAAACAAGCAAATTGAGCTAGAATATAGATCAAAAAATCAAGTAGAAAAATCATCGAATTGGTCCATTCTTGGGCCGATTACTAATTTCCAAGAGGGTGGAAATCCGGGCTCTGGACAAACCAATGTGTATAGCGTTGATCAATGTTTAGGGAATCCTTCAATCGTTTATTGTGGAACAGAACCAGGAGAAGTTTATAAGAGTAACGACGGAGGGATAAATTGGGGCTTAGTGTCTAAAAATGAAGATTTTGGGAGTGGTGTCACCGCTGTAGAAGTTCACGTTTCCAATCCTGACATTGTGTTTGCAGGAGGAAACAAAGGTGTTTTTAGGTCGTTAAACGGTGGTACAAACTGGATAAATGTATTACCGAATTCAAATTTTGGAGTAAATGAGATTTTAATTCATCCTGTCAATGATCAATTGGTGTTTGCATGTACGGATAAAGGTTTATATCGATCCTCGGATGGTGGAACAACGTGGTCTTTACTTTTTGCAAATAAAACCTATGACATCAAGTTAAATACTGCGAATAATGCGATTTTGTATATAGTACGCAATAACCCTGCAACCAGTATGTGTGAGTTTTATACCTCAAATGACTTTGGTTTGACATGGACAATTCAATCAACCGGTTGGCACACTTCCACGGATGCAGCTCGTAATGATGGTGGTGCGCGTATTGCAGTAACTCCAGCAGATCCCAATCGAATCTATGCTTATTTAATTGGAGAGTCTAAAGCAAATGATTTTGGCTATATCGGAGTATACCGAAGTGATGATGGCGGGATTACGTGGACATTACCTAATGGTCCGGCTGGTGGACCATACACAACAGATCATGTTAACTTAGCTATTGGTTGGGCAACGTGGACCTATCATCAAGGATTTTATAATTGTGCGTTGGCAGCATCCACAACAAATGCAGATGAAATTCTAATTGGTGGATTAAACTTATATCGTTCCACAGATGGTGGTGCCACTTTTACATCCGTTGCAGGCTATGTGGGTGGACCATTAAGCATGCATGTGGATATGCAAGATTTTAGAACAATTGGTTCCACAACGTGGATTTCTACTGATGGTGGAATATATCGATCTACCGATTTTTTTACTTCCAACTTTGAATTTCGCATGTCTGGTGTTCATGGTTCCGATTATTGGGGATTTGGTAGTGGCTGGAATGAAGATGTTTTGGTTGGAGGCTTGTATCACAACGGAAATTTAGCGTATCATGAAAATTACGGCACTGGAAATTTTTTAGAATTAGGTGGTGGAGAAGCCCCTACGGGATATGTGAATCCTGGACAAAATCGAAAAACCTATTTTTCTGATATTTCGGGTAAAATTATACCGTTTAATTTAACAGATCCTATTGCCGGTGCAGCTTTTGGTATGGCACCGAATGAGAGTTATTACGCCGCTGAATCGAGTGAAATGGAATTTCATCCGAACTGTTATTCCATTGCTTATATCGGAAAGGATAATGCTATATGGAAAACAACTGATGGAGGAGCTTCCTTCAATTTATTATTTGCTTTTGGAACCAATCCGGCTGATCAAGTTAAATACATCGAAGTTTCAAGTTCCAATCCGAATGTCATTTATTTAAATCAACAACCTGCTTCTGGATCAAATGGAACCTTATGGAAAACAAGTGATGGCGGGGCTAGTTGGACCTCAGTAAATAAACCCAATGGAAATAGTCGCAGAATGTTATTAGCCATAAATCCACTTGATGAAAATCAATTATGGATTGCTTATCCTGATGGATCAAATGGATTTAAAGTATATAAAACAGCTAATTCTGGTCAAACCTGGGAAAATTGGACTTCTTCCATTTTTAATAATGAATCGGTGCAGTCGATAATCCATGTTGCTGGAACAGATGGTGGAGTTTATATTGCAACCAATAAAGCGGTTTACTACCGAAACAATTCCAATCAATTTCAGCTTGAAAATGCAGGATTACCATTGTTTACGAGTGGGAATATTTTACATCCATTTTATCGTGATAATAAAGTGAGATTGGCTACCTATGGAAAAGGAATTTGGGAAAGTGCCTTGTCTGAAACGCCTAGTTTGCCTATTGCTCGAGCGATGGTGGATAAATTAGATCAGGTTGTGGTTTGTGCCATTGATGCCTTTTATTTTGAAGATCATTCCTTTTTGAATCACACCAATGCTTCATGGAGTTGGTCTTTTCCAACTGGAAACCCAAGTGTTTCCAATCAACGTAATCCAGCGGTTTATTTTAATCAACCCGGAAATCACCAAGCTATTTTGACAATTACGGATGGAAATGGAAATACAGATTCTGATACATTGATGGTTTCTATAAACTTTTTTACCTTACCCACATCTGTTGCTGAGGGGTTTGAAAATGGGTTTGTGCCAACAGGATTCGAAATTAATAATCCGGCAAACAATGCACAATGGTCGTTGTCTTCTACTGCTGGAGCGTATGGAAATTCGACCCATTCGGCCATTTTCGATAATTATAACAACGATTCACAAGGAGGAATTGATGATTTAATCATGCATTTTGACGCCACAGCGATTCAATCCAGTCCGTTTTTAAAATTTGATGTGGCCTATGCCCGTTGGGGAGCTGGTTACAGTGATACATTGGAAGTTTTGGTATCAACCGATTGTGGAACTACGTATCAATCGCTTTATCTTAAAGGAGGGACAACATTAGCTACTTCACCC
>CAZTFG010000002.1:0-18502 GCA_964612725.1 uncultured Lishizhenia sp.
AGGAACAGGTAAACCAGAATATGGTAAATGAGTTGAGATTTCTACAAAAGCGGCATTGCGTGAAATGATGTTACCAGGAATACTTACTATCGGTTTCCCTATTGTTATTGCAACTTTACCAATGTTGTTGGGTTATGACAATCAATTAATCGCTGAAATGTTAGGTGGTTATATGGCTGGAGTTACTGTTTCAGGTGTTCTTTGGGCTGTTTTCCAAAACAATGCTGGTGGCGCATGGGATAATGCAAAAAAATCTTTCGAAGCAGGTGTTGAAATAAATGGCGAAATGACATATAAAGGTTCTGACGCGCACAAAGCGGCGGTTACTGGAGATACAGTTGGTGATCCGTTTAAAGATACATCAGGGCCATCTATGAATATCCTTATTAAATTGACATGTTTAATTGGATTGGTTATCGCTCCAATTTTAGGTTCGGGTCACGATTCAGAGAAAAAAGTTAATCCTGCTTGCGGAACGAAAATGGAAGCTTGTCATGGAAAGGATAAAGCATGTTGCAAAGATAAAGAGGCAAAAGCATGTCACGGAAAAGAAATGAAGATGAAATGTGATATGTCCAAATGTGCTAAAATGAGCAAAGAAGAATGTGCTAAAATGTGTGACGAGAAAGGTTGTTCACCAGAAGAAAAAGCAATTTGTATGTCACATTATGGTAAAGATGGAAAATGGATTGGTGGAGATGCTAATCAATGTAAATCTGAGAAAAAGGAATGTTGTTCAAAAGACAAAGGGCATCATTAATTCACTACACTATATGAAAGTAAAAAGTCGTCTCAATGAGACGGCTTTTTTATTTTAGGTCAAATAGGTCTGAAACACCTATCAATTTGGTAGAAGTAAACCCTTCAGCAAAATCAACTCCGATTGGCCGACCAAATTCGCGCATTCGACCTGTTAGAAAATCAAAAAATTCTTTACCAGATATAGGAGTTGATGGCTCCACTGAATTAGGGTCGTAAAATTGTGTTTTATAACATTTAATCGACTCCAGTTTTTTTGATAAATAGGGCGTAACATCAAACAATACCGTGGGCTGTATCAAATAATCTTGTATATAATGTAGTATTAACCTTGGACGATAGGCAGGTTGAACCTCTCCCTCCCAGTGCGTTTGAATTTTAGTTAAACCAGATAAAAAAGTCGCTTCAGCAACTAACTTGGCAGCACGTGCATGATCTGGATGTCTATCTAAAACAGAATTAGCGAAAACAATTTCTGGCCTAAATCTTCTAATTTGTTGAATAATCGAAATTAGGTTCTCTTCTGTATGTTGAAAAAATCCATCTTTCATTTGAAGATTATGGCGAAAATGGATACCAAGAAGCTCACTTGACTCTTTGGATTCAGCATAACGTGTTTCCACCGTACCTCGTGTTCCTAGTTCACCTTCTGTTATATCTACAATACCTACCTTTTTTCCTTGATCAACATAGTGTAAAACGGTGCCACCCATTGAAATTTCAACATCATCAGGATGAGCTCCAAATGCAAGAATATCTAAATTCATGGGTTAAGCGTAACTTTCAATACTTGGACAAGAGCAAATTAAATTCCTATCACCATATGCATTATCTACCCTGCGAACTGGAACCCAATATTTAAACTCCTTCAAATAAGAAACAGGATATACAGCCTCTTGCGGTGTATAGGGATAATTCCAATTTTTATTGATTATACTATCCGCAGTATGTGGAGCATTTTTTAATAAATTGTTTTCTTTATCGGCGTGTCCATTTTCAATTTCTTTAATTTCTTCACGGATTTTTATCATCGCTTCGATAAAACGATCCAATTCAGCTTTATCCTCTGACTCCGTAGGTTCAATCATTAATGTACCGGCGACAGGAAAAGATACTGTAGGAGCATGGAATCCAAAATCAATTAATCGTTTCGCCATATCAGCAACTTCGACTTCTGAGGTTTTCTTAAAGTCTCGGCAATCTAATATCATTTCATGCGCTACAGTTCCATTTTTACCCGTATACAAAATGGCATAGTGGCTTTTAAGTTTTGCTGCAATATAATTCGCATTTAAGATTGCTATTTCAGTAGATTCCCTCAATCCTTTAGCTCCAAGCATTTTTATGTATCCATAAGAAATCAATAAAATCAATGCGCTACCATAAGGTGCTGCTGAAATAGCTTTAATTGGCTGTTCTCCCCCAGTTTTTACAAATGGATTGCTAGGTAGAAATGCTGCCAAATGTGATGCAACCCCAATTGGTCCCATCCCTGGTCCTCCTCCACCATGAGGAATAGCAAATGTTTTATGCAAATTTAAATGGCAAACATCTGCACCAATATTTCCGGGATTAGTTAATCCCACTTGAGCATTCATATTTGCCCCATCCATATAAACTTGTCCCCCATTTTCGTGAATAATTGCTGTTATTTCACGAATTCCCTCTTCATAAACACCATGAGTGGAAGGGTATGTTACCATTAAACCAGCGAGAGAGTCTTTCAATTCTAACGCAACGGTTCTAAGTTCATCAATATTAATATTTCCATTTTCATCACATCCTGTTACAACAACCTCGAATCCAGCCATAACAGCAGATGCAGGATTCGTTCCGTGCGCAGAGGATGGAATAATCATTTTGTTTCGATGAACATCACCACGTGATTCATGATACGCTTTAATTACCATTAAGCCTGCGTATTCACCTTGTGCACCAGAATTGGGTTGCAAAGAAACAGCCGCAAATCCCGTACATTCACATAAGTCTTTTTCAAGTTGACGAAACATTGCATGATATCCTTCAGCCTGATCCAACGGAGCAAATGGATGCATATTAGCAAAAAGAGGATTCGTAATTGGCATTAATTCTGCCGCGGCATTCAGTTTCATCGTACAAGAACCTAATGCAATCATGCTATGAACCAATGACAAATCTTTATTTTCTAATCGTTTCAAATAACGCATCATTTGAGATTCCGAATGATGAGAATTAAAAACGGGATGGGTTAAAATAGCATCGGAGCGTAACGTCACCCCATTAAAAATCTCCTGAGAAGAGTTAACGGCCTGTGCATTTACAACCTTTGTAATTAATGAAACTAATTGATCAACATCACTAGAAGTATGTGGCTCCCCAAAGCTCATCGTAATTTCAGATTCATTAACACAATTTACATTCATTGAATTGGATTCAAGAATAGCTTGTATTTGTTTGGCAGGAACATTTTTAATCCAAATCGTATCGAAGAAACTTTCGCTACCCAAAGTAATTCCTGAATTTTTAAGTTCATTGGCTGCTTTTTTAGCTAAATCATGCACATGCAAGGAAATTTCTTTCAATCCATCTGGACCATGATACACTGCATACATACTCGCCATTACAGCCAAAAGTGCTTGGGCGGTGCAAATATTTGAAGTCGCTTTATCCCTTTTAATATGCTGTTCTCTGGTTTGAAGTGCCATTCTTAGTGCAACATTATCATCGGCATCTTTAGAAACTCCAATAATACGACCCGGCATATTTCGCTTATATTCATCTTTAGCTGCAAAAAAGGCTGCATGTGGTCCACCATATCCCATTGGAACACCAAATCGTTGAGAATTGCCTAAAACTACATCAGCGCCCATAGATCCAGGAGATTTCAAGATCACTAATGAAAGAATATCTGCAGCTACCGCCACTTGAATTCCATTTTCTTTTGCTGAATTTATAAAAGATTGTAAATCCAACACATGACCATTTGTATCAGGATATTGAACTAATGAACCAAAAAATCCAACAGACAGATCCTGCGTTTCAGGATTTCCTATAATTAAATCTATTCCTAAATTTTTTGCTCTTCCTTGTACCACTTCTATGGTTTGAGCAAATGCATTTTCAGCAATAAAAAACTTATTTTTTCCTTCTTTCACATCCGTTCTAGATCGTGAATTATAGAACATTATCATTGCTTCAGCAGCTGCAGTAGCTTCATCTAGCAACGAAGCATTTGCCATTTCCAATCCAGTCAAATCAATTATCATTGTCTGAAAATTCAATAATGCTTCTAGTCTACCTTGGGCAATTTCTGCCTGATATGGCGTGTAAGCAGTATACCATCCCGGATTTTCTAAAACATTTCTCAAAATTACTGGAGGAACAATTGTTTCATTATACCCTAAACCAATAAAAGACTTGTAAACCTTATTCTTACCACCAAGTTCTTGAATATGATTAAGATACTCATGTTCGGACATAGCTTCATCGATATTCAATTCTCGATTCAAACGAATCGGAGCTGGAATTGTTTTATCAATTAACTCACTTAATGTTGAAACGCCGATTGTATCTAACATTTCTTTTCGCTCCGCTGCATTCGGTCCGATATGTCTTTTTGAAAAAGAGTTCATGGTATTTATTTTCAGGTTATGTATGCAAATATACTGTAGAAAGCTTATTTATTGATAGTAACAACAGTTGAATTTTTAAACAGTTCATCAACTAACTTTAAAAATAGTAAATTTGTTTTAGTTGATTCAATGACTTCTGTTTTATCAGCTGTTAAACTTTTAGCGTAATGAATAAATTTGAACGTATGTTAATCAAAAATTTAATGCACTTATTGGGACAAAAAAAGACTTATGTTCTTGGGTTTTCTATTGCCTTACTTGGTGTATTAGGCACTTTTATTGTTGTAAAAAATAGCGGTGGTTCTGATAAACAACAACCAAAACCAACAACAACATTAGACACTGTACCGAAAAAAATATCCTTGTTTTTTGTCGGAGACATGATGGGACATAAACCTATGATTGATGCGGCGAAACAAGGTTCAACTGAAAAATATGAATATACTCATTGGTTTCAGTATATTAAAGAACATATATCATCCTATGATTTGGCCATTGCAAACCTTGAAGTTACGTTAGCAGGCCCACCATATTCAGGTTACCCGTTATTTTGTTCGCCTGATTCATATGCCCAAGCTATTTTAGAAACTGGATTTAAGTTCTTAATCACAGCCAATAATCATTCTCAAGATAAAGGAAAAAAAGGGCTAGAACGAACATTAGATGTGATCGACAGTTTAAAATTTATGCATACAGGAACGTTTAAAAACAAAGCGGAGCGCGATAAACTTTACCCCTATATCTGGGAAACTAATGGTGCACAAATCGCTTTTTTAAATTATTCTTATGGAACAAATGGAATTGCTGTAACTCCACCAAATATTGTCAACCTAATCGATACCGCAGTGATGCGAAAAGATATTAAAAAGGCAAAAGAAAAAGGTGCTGAATTTATTATTATGACCATTCATTGGGGAGATGAATATCAGAGAAAAGAAAATAGTTACCAGGATAAATTAGCACAATGGATGGCAGATTTAGGGGTTGATGCCATCATTGGCATGCATCCACATGTTGTTCAACCTATGAAGATCATTCACCCTAAAAGCAACCCTAAAAAAAATGTGCCAGTTGCATTCAGTTTAGGGAATTTTGTCAGTAACCAACGTGATCGATATAAAAATGGGGGAATTGGAGTTGAATTAAACTTAGAAATTGTAGCAGGAAAAATAACTTGGAACGACTGGGGATATTATCCTTTTTGGGTTCAATTAGGTGGAATTCCCAAAGGATATTATGTAATACCTGTAAGCAGTTGGGAAAAGAATCCTACTAAATACAATTTAACATCCACAGAACAAATTCAAATCAAAGAATTTGCATCAGACACAAGAGATTTATTGAAAGAGGCAAAGGAATTAATCTTTCCCGAAAAATAAATTAATTATTTTCCTTGATACATGTACGTATAGTAAATTCCAACTACTTTTTTACGCAATTGTAATTGAGAATTTCTTAGTTCCAAGATGTCGTAAGTTACAGGAGTAGCACCTGTTTGACTTCCCGTCATTACTATTTGACCTTGTCCATCTTGGAAAACCCACGTTCCATGAGAAAAAGTAGATTGTAGTTGACCCATAGCGTTTTTAACAGTGGACACCGAATACGTTCCATCTTTTTCGATAGTCAACGTTATGGTTTCTTCTGGGTTAGTCTTGTCTGTCCCGTTATCTAAATAGGTGCTCAATCTCCATTCATTACATAATCTTGCCTTACGGCTTAGTAAAGAAATTCGAGGGCCTTCTTCATATTTGTAACAAGAAGTAAATAAAAAACCGATTAAGAAAAACGATAAGATTGCTTTCATATTCATATAGAGTTAGTCAAAGATATAAAATCCATTCAAACTTGCAAACAATCTATACGGAATCTGTCTTACTTTAGTTTCAGAAAAACAAGTAGTAGGCAATCAATATTAAATCGATTGATATACTAATAGTTGCAGCTGAAATAATCCATTTCATCGGAGAGACTGCCAATAGAAAACTAAGCGTAATCATAGTTGGAATCACCACAACAACTAGCGCTGCTGTATTTTCAATTGCTCCTAATCCAACCGTTAGTCCCCCTAAGCAACCTACAATTGTTAATATAATTGCAATTAAACCAAAACGATTAAATTCCAAATTCTTTAATAAATCTGATTGTGAAACTGTTGTGTTTGCCATTTGATTAGTATTTAATTTAACATCTAAAGTGCTAAATTACAAGCTAATCTCCCTGGAAAAAATGACCTAAAATGGCTAAAAAATTGATTTATGTCACGAATTGAAATGTTGCCAGCCTTGCGCTTGTAACTGTATAGCACTACCTTGTTTATCAATAAAGTACAAGCCCTCGTTAGCATCGGTAATATGACCAATGATCGTCATATGTGGATTTCCTTTTATTTTATCGAAATCTGCTTGTTTTATGGTAAATAATAATTCGTAATCTTCTCCTCCATTCAACGCACAAGTACTTGGGTCTATTTCAAAATCGATTGCAGCCATAGAAGTTTGAGCGTCAATTGGGATTTTCTCGTCATAAATATTACATCCCTTATTACTTGCTTTGCATATATGAAATAACTCAGAAGCAAGCCCATCTGAAATGTCAATCATAGCAGTTGGAACTACGTCTAATTCTTTTAAATATTGAATCACATCAACCCGTGCTTCCGGTTTCATCTGACGTTGAAGTATATAATCGTTTCCATCTAAATCAGGCTGAACAGATGGATTTTCGTTAAAAATTTGTTTTTCTCTTTCTAAAATTTGCAAGCCCATATATGCGCCGCCAAGATCGCCGGATACCACGATTAAATCATGCTCATTGGCAGCAGAGCGATAAACTACCTGTTCTTTTTTTGCTTTGCCAATTGCCGTTATACTGATTATCAGGCCCGATAAAGAGGATGTAGTGTCACCGCCAACTAAATCTACCTTATACTTTTCACAAGCTTCACGCATTCCCAAGTATAATTCATCAATGGCCTCAACTGGAAAACGATTTGAAAATGCAATCGAAACAGTAATTTGCTCTGCAATGCCGTTCATGGCACAAATATCCGAAACATTAACAGCCACGGCTTTATACCCTAAATATTTTAACGGAAGATAGGTTAAGTCAAAATGTACCCCTTCTACTAACATATCCGTAGAGATTAGTTGTACCATTTCATTGCCGATATCAATAACTGCAGCATCATCGCCTATCCCTTTTAGCGTTGATGTATTCCCTATTTCAATTTTACTAGCCAAATGGTTTATTAACCCAAATTCCCCAAGACTACTAATTTCTGTTCGTTGCTCTGACATTCGTTTTTATTTACAAAGTTAAAACGAAAAAGGAGACCCAAAGGCCTCCTTTCAAAATATCTGATTTGAGCGATTAATTTTTAGAAAAGGAAATTACGTGCTTTTCATCCCTATTAACCACAATCAAGTGATATAAGCCTGTACTTAATTTAGATACATCCATTGTATGTTTCATCAACGATTCACCTGTTACCACTTCTTTGTAAACAACTCGCCCATTCAAATCTTGAATGTAAAGATTAGAATTTCCGCTAATACCAGCAGCCTTTATATTCAATATATCACTAGTAGGATTTGGATAAACAGTAACTTTCTCATTATTTAATTCGTCCAACCCAACATAAATACAATCATTTACAATTAATAATGCATTGGATGTATCACTCGGACAAACTCCATTTGTCATAATATAATCATAATTAAATTGTCCAGGGAAATTACCTGTAACAATAAAAGATCCAGGTAACGGCTGGTTTGAAGGACTATACCACGTTCCGCTTGTCTGGAAAGTGCCAGTTAGCGCATCAAACAAATCAAATGGCTGACCTTTACACAAAATAACAGCACTATCAATACCCGCATTAGAAGGCTCGTACATATTTACCATCGCATACGCAGAAGTAGATTGGCACGCATTATTGACCAAATAATTAACCATGTAATTTCCTGTAGACAATAAATTTAAATCCAAAATAGAACCAGTTAAAGCCGTTGGATTTTGAGTCAAAGACCATACCCCTGCGCTTTGTCCAATATTCAATACGGTTGTTAAATCAAGTGAATCAGCGGTTTGACAAATATCAATGCTATCGCTAGAAATTGATGATGGTACACACGCCTCAACACAAATTTGATCAAGGTAAAGAACCCACCCATCCAATCCGCCTGCTGGTATATGGAAAGCAATGTATACGTTACCAGTAAAAGAAGTTAGATTTATTGATGTGTCTTGATAAATAATATTCCCTATTGAATCCAAAGACATTAATGTTTGTGTAAAATCAGCAGGATTATTCCCCGTAGTTGAAATTTTAACTTTCAAATCATTCGGTTCAAATTCACTGATTACTCGGTAGTTAAATGATAAGATTTCGGTACCCGTTAATGTTAACTGCGGCGTAATTAACCAATCATCGTTAGCTCCTGCATTAAAGTCTGTGGAAATTGACGCACAATTATCACCGTTTAATTGATTAAAATCTGTATTAGTATCCCAGGCAGAAAAATCATTGTTAGCATTCAAGATTGTCCAACACTGTTCTGTTTGAGAATCTGAATCAAAACCTTCACACCAACCAAGTGCTGTAATCGAGCTACACAATGTTCTAAAATCATTGGCAGCGGACCATAGGCTAGAATCTGAACCACAATTTGCTCTGTAATAAAATGAATATTCCGTGTTAGGTGTCAATCCATTAAATGTGAAAAATGCAGTATCACCAACCAAAGTAATCGTTTGATTATTCAAGAATGTTCCCGTTCCTGGTACAAATCCAACTGGCCCATATTCTAGATCATATATTTGTGACGAAGAACAATTCAACAGCCATCCAACAGTTGCTGAAGTTTGTGTGGTAGTAGTAGAAACAACCAACCCTGCAGAAGGACAAGCCGGTGGAGGTGCAATCGTAATTTCATAATCCTCTGTTTCACCGTACCCATAGCTAGAACATGGATCAATTTGATCTCCATCAGTAAAATAAGCACCTCTAATTCTTAATCGATGAACCCCTGCTGGAGGATTACACGTTAGACTAATCACAAAGGTAGACGAATCATTTACTTGACCCATGGTGAATCCAGTACCGATTGTCCCATTGGTATAACCAATTCTCTCATTCATGGTGAAGACACCATCGTCATTATAATCAATCCATGCCGCATAGCCTTGACTTCCATATTCTCCTGTCGCAATAGAAAGGCTATAAGATGATGAAGGAATTAACGTTGTAGTGTAATTGGGTTGGCCGGTAAAGAAAGTATAGGATGGCCCACCTGCTACAAAACCTGTATTATTTGCTAGAGTTGTTCCTATAATTTCCACATTCGAAATTAAATCCCCAGCTTGAGTGCCATTAAAATAAATAGGTACACAATAACATTGCGTTGGTTGATTTAATGTAATATGCCCTGTTGTAGAATTGGTAGTTGTAAATCCGGAACATGTTACAGCACAATAATAAAATTCATCAACTGTGGCAGTGATTGCATAAGAAGAGGAAGTTGCACCTGCTATTGGCGTGAAATTAACACCATCCGTTGAATAAAACCATTGGTATGTTACACCAGCCCCTAGAGTTGGAGTTTGAAGTGAAAGCAGGGTGGTAGCGTTAGGGCATAATGCAAAACCATTACTTGATAAGGTGTTTCCAGGAGTTGGATTTCCATTACAAGGTGCGCAGGTTGGAATAGAAGTAAATAGTGTAGTTAATGCCAAAGAACCTGAATTATTTGGCATTGAAAACGCCTGTGTGCCATTTTCATCAAATAAAGTAACAGACATTTCAGAAGGCCAATTGCCCGCTATATTCCAAATTAAATCGACTGGCAACCCAGGAGTAACAGGTACTATTACGGTTGTGTCATTGGCTCCCGTACTAGGATTGAAGCCAGGACCATTCAAAAATGCAATGGTATCGCCATTTTGAACCATAATCATTTGTCCCCCATTCCAACTATCTCCATAACTATCAGCAAGAACTAAGGTGTAATTACATTGTGCGAGTGAGGAAATATATCCAAAAACCAAAAAACTAAGAAGCGCAAAATATTTCATAATTAATAATTTGTTACAAAGCTAGTATAAAATAGTAAAGTATTGACTCAAATAAAATTTACATAAAAAAAGAGGCCTTTTGACCTCTTTTTCTTAATTATTGTTTTTGAACCTTATAAATCAATTGATTCCCGTTCGTTTTTAATTTAATGAAGTATATTCCGGTTTCAACCTGAGAAATGTCTATCAGATAATTTCCATCACCTTTTATAAGGTTATTATTTCGTTGAATAACTCGTCCATTCATATCTTCAATATCTACATCCATGTTAACATCTATATCGCTCAATTGAATTTGAAACACACCAGTAGATGGATTTGGATAAATCGACACATTTAAACTTAATTCATTTAATCCAAGATTATAATCACAACTTGGATCAACATTCACCAATATTAAAGCTGTGTCTTCTGGACATACTCCGTTTGTAACAACATATTCATAATTGAACTGACCGCCTATTGCACCAGCAGTATCCAAACTTCCTGGCAATTGGATATTTTGAGGGTTAAGCCAATATCCACCAAAATCAACATTACCCACTAATCCAGCCAATAAATTAAACGGTTCATTCAAACATACTGTAATTATTCCATTATCACCAGCACGCGATGGACTGTAAATTTGGACATCAACTATTTCTGAGTCAATGGCACATCCATCTGTCAAGGTGTATGTAAAAGGATATATGGAACTTGCCAACCCAATTGTATTAAATAAACTATCTTGAAGTCCTAAAGTAGGAATTTGTTGCGTCCAGACACCTCCAGTAGAATAGTTTGTTAACCCATTGAAAAGCGCAGCAGTATCTCCGTAACATACATTTAAAATACCCGTTGAACTACCAGCATTTAGTATTATTTCAGAAATAGAAATAGAATATATTCCTGGAGAACTAAACCCATCATGCATCAAATAATACATTTGTCCAGGGATCAACCCACAGATTGTAAAATTTGGTGCAAGACTCGTTCCACCTATAGCATCATCATTTGCTCCTTCTAAATCATTCGCAATAATAGAGGTACAGGTGTTTGGACTATAAACTGCTATTTGACCATTAAAATTAACTGCTGTTCCATTAATTCTTACATCCCCTGAAGCTGGCGCTATAAATTTGAACCAAGTTGTATTATTCATGAAATTATTCACCCATCCAGTTGTTGTATTAGCACCTGTTACTGGAGGAGCGATATCAACATCTTGCGCATCTACTGTTGCACCCGTATTATCAAATACATAGGCTACACCATCTACTGGCAACGTTTCTGCATAACAAATTGAATCATTGGTTAAAGGCATTGTAACACTGAAAGGACCTACAAATTGGGAAGTATCAGTAGCACAAACTGCTTGTACATAAACATCATACACTCCACCAGAAAGCAAATTTGAATTTTGAATTGTTTCATTCAAATTATTATCTGCGGAAACTACTGTCCCACTTGTGTATAATTCAAATCCAGCTGGTCCATATTGCAAATTAAAACTAGTGGATGGATAATTTACAGAACTAGCTGACCATGTCCATGTTGTTAAAATTGAGTCAATTGCGGTTGAATTGAACATCATGGTAGGATTTGAACAATATGGTGGAGTATAAATAGTGCCTAAAAGGCCGTTACTTACCAATCCTGATCCGCATTCTGAATAAATATAAATATCATATTCGGTTAGTTGCACCAATCCATTAATTTGCGTTGTTGGCGAGGTTACTACCTGAGTTGTTCCACTTGTTAATGGATTAAAACCAGCAGGACCATAAATAACCGTCCACGAGTTTTCATTGGCCAATCCAGGAGTCCATGATACTGTGGCAGTGGTAGGCAATAAATTAGTTACCGTTAAATTTGTTGGTTTCGGACAATTCGTATAATTAAAATGGACACAAGAATTAGCTGTTAAATAGTTTGCATTATTCATGGAAACATCAATATTTTGAACATTCCCTCTTAAACCAATTTCAGCATCTGCGCCGTTTGTCCATGCAACATTTGACATTTGAACATCTTGGTAAACATAATATATTTCCATCGTAGCTTCTTCAATTATTAACTGAAACGTAGCTCCATCCGTTCCTCCACCAAAATGAGGTAAATTATTCCACGAAACAATAAATTTCCTATTTGGAGCAGTACCAATAACTGCATGAAATACTCCACCACCAGCTAATGCTGTATTTAAATCTTGAACATATGGATACAAGCCGTTTCCTGCGACCATTGTATATCCAACTTGAGCAGCAGCTGTTCCTAATACAATTCCTCCATTATTACCTACTGTGATATTTGTAAATAACGAACCTTGATATAAAACAGGAAAAGGAAGCGTTACCGCTGCTTCAGTATCATCTGTTAAATTCAAATTAACACCGGTGGAACTAATATCTATGAACCCAGAAGTTGGACACTGATTATCCCATTCCAAAAACTGCCCTTGATTATAGGTGTTCCATGAAATAGGCGGCGCCCAAAAGGATGTGTCTCCAGGACCGCAAATGGCTCTAACATAAGCTTGATAAAACGAATAAGGATTCAATCCAGCAACAGTATAAGGATTATTTGTAGTAGTAACAATGGTACCTGTTCCCAATGCAAATCCTTGAGATCCATATTGTATTTGCCATGTTGTTTCTGCACCTCCGGCAACCCAATCAATTTGAGCACTGTTTAAATTTGATTGAATAACTCCAAAATTTGTAGGTTGTGGGCAGGTAGGTGGAGGTCCGACAGAAATAGTATAATCTTCTGTTTCTCCTGAACCAAAAACCGTACATGGATCTGTTGCTCCGTTTGTATTTCCAACTGCCCTAGAACGAACCCTCATACCCGTTTGTCCTTGTAAAGCTGTTATAGGCACCGTAACTTGAACAATACCCGTGGTTCCTGTAGTATATGGTTGGACCCATTCTGACGTTTCATAAATACCGTTCTGATTCCAGTCAAACCAAACTGATGTGATAGCAGATGCATCACACGTTACGCTAAAATTATAAGTTACCCCTAATGATAAATTAGTTGTAGCTGTTTGTTGGCTGTAATTGGTTCCACCCGAACAACCCGGTGTTGTATTATTCAATAAATTGAAATTCACATTTGTAATGCAAGATCCTCCCGAATTGGTTGGAGTGCAATAACAATTAAAAAATGGATTCATGTTGACTTGAACGCTAGATGACGTAGCGGTTGAACCGGCATTACATGTAACGATACATCTATAATATACTGTTGTACTTTGAGTAGTTGAATAAGTTGCACTCGTTGCTCCAGAAATAGGAGTGAAATTCACATTGTCTGTTGAAGATTCCCATTGATATGTAAGACCTGTTCCTACGGTTGCTCCATTTAACGATAAACTGATATTCTGAGCTGGACACGCATTGGCAGGAGAAGAAACAGCTGTACCAGCTAAAACAGGATTAGCACAAGGTGTTGCTGGACTAATGTATGATATGGTAGTAGTCATACAATTGGATGCTGTTCCACATGCTGCGTTGGTATTCCAATGGGCATAATAGGTGCCTGCAACGGTTGAATTCCACGTCAACGGGCTCAAACCAGAAGCTATTACAGGACCACCTGGAGTACCTTGCCTAATTGTAATATAACTTCCATCAGAAATAGTACACTGATAAATTGTTGCAGCTGCTACACCATTTATTGTTGAATATTCTGTCTGAAATGAACAAGTTGAAATTGTCACCGAACCGGAAGTTGGTGCTGTCGCTGTTGCATAAGCATTAGCATTGTTGCATTGACTAAAAATGGTATGTCCAAAAAGACCAACGAACAGAAAAACGATTAGATTTATTTTTTTCATCTTTATCATATTAATTTTTTATAACGCGATATACCTTCTGATTTTTCGCATCTTCTAATTTCACAAAGTAAACACCTGGTAAACAAGTGTCTAAATTTATTTCTTTACTTGTAGAATCCAATTTAGAACTTAGAATCAACTTGGATTGAATATCCGTTATTTCAATATTTAACAACAAATTGGTTGGATTAATCAAGTGAATTATACCTGAGGTTGGATTAGGATACACTTGAATTTCGGCAAATAAATTTTCCTCTACCCCTACATAAGTACAAGTTGGATCAACAATTATTAGAACGTTGGCTGTATCATCCGGACATACACCATTTCCTACAATGTAATCATAATTAAATTGTCCCGGAAAATTTCCAGCCGTATCAAGATTACTTGCTAATGGTTGATTTAATGGATCATACCACGTACCACCAACATCTACATTACCTGAAAGAGCAGCTAATAAAATGAATGGTTCTTTTTTACATACTGTTAATACTCCGTCATTACCAGCACTTGAAGGACTATAGACTTTAACCGAAGCTGTAGAATTATCCAATGCACACCCCTCTGATAACGTATAAGTAAAATTAAAGACTATGCTTGCCAAACCAGTTGTGATAAACAGGCTATCCTGTAAACCCAATGTAGGTATTTGTTGAGTCCAAACACCACCACTATTGTAGTTTGAAATACCATCAAATAAATTCGCAGTATCACCAAAACACACATTCAATTGATTACTTGTATTTCCCGCATTTAAATTTATTTCTGAAATCGAAAGCGAATAATTCCCACCAGTAAATGAAAAAGCATCATGCAAAAGATAATATGTTTGATTGGGAATTAACCCACACAATGTGAAATTTGGTGCCACACTGGAACCTCCAATTTCATTATCATTTGCTCCCATCAAACCACTGAGCAAAACCGATGAGCAACTAGTTGCATTATATACCGCAACTTGTCCATTGAACGCAATTGCTGTACAGTTAATTCTAACATTCCCTGAACTTGGTGCAACGAATTTAAACCAGGTGGTAAGATTTAATGTTGAATTAAACCAACCTGTCGTAGTATTAAATCCTGTTGCTGGTGGAGCTAAAGCAGTTTCAGCAGATGTAACTGTTGCTCCAACATTATTAAAAGTAAATGCCGTTCCATTTACCGGTATTAATTCTGCACCACAAATACTATCATTCGTTAGCGGCATTACTACTGAAAAAGGACCAACAAAAACGGAAGTATCTGTTCCACAAGTCGCCTGTACATATAAATCATACACACCTCCTGCCATCAAACTTGGAGAAGAAATAATATCATTCAAGTTATTATCAAATGTTGCGGTAGTCCCCGTATATAAATCAAAACCTAGAGGTCCATATTGAACATTAAAACCAGTAGCCGGATAATTAACAGATGATGCCGTCCAAGACCACGTTGCCAAAATGGCATCTGGAGCTGTGGTGTTTACCATTCCTGTTGGATTAGCACAAAATGGAGGTGTAAAAAATGTTCCAAACAATCCAACACTTTGTAATCCAACACCACAATCTGAATAAACATAAATATCGTATTGCGTAAGTTGAGATAACCCGGATAGTACTATTGTAGCTGTTGTTGATGTAAGTGTTGTACCACCAGTTAATGGATTAAAACCTTGTGGACCATAAATAATTGTCCAAGCTGTTTCATTCGCAAGTCCTGCAGACCAAGAAAATGAAGCCCCATCTGATAGAACATTGGTTATAATTAAATTGGTTGGTTTTGGACAATCCGTATATTGAAAATGAATACATGAGTTAGTAGTCAAATACGTTGGCGAGTTCAACGAAACATCAATATCCTGATTATTACCTGCAATTCCAATTGTTGCAGAGGCACCATAATCATAGGTAACTGAAGAGGTAACCACATCTTCATAAACAAAATAAATTTCTTGTGTTGATTCTTCTATTATTAATTCGAATTTAACACTATTCCCTATTGCCCCAACTCTATCCTTCTGCCACATAATAATTTGTTTACGATTTGGTGCAGAACCAATAGTTTGAGTCCATATTCCAGCACCTGTAGACGCTAAATCATCCCAAAAAGGATATAATCCAGCTGCAGATATAGTCGTTGATGTATTATTCAAATCAATTTGAGCGGTGGTTGAGCCAAAAACAATTCCTCCGTTATTTCCTATTGTTGCATTGGAATAAGGTGTAGCTTGATAAAACACGGGAAATTGAAAAGTAAGTGGTGCTTCATCTTCGTCATTTAACGTTAAAAGACTTCCTGTTGATGAAATATCAATAAATCCAGTAGAAGGACATGAATTATCCCACTCCACAAAGGCTCCTTGATTATACGTATTAAAAGAAATCGGACCAGTATAAAATGAATTATCCGTTGGAGAACATATTGCTCTGATGTAAGCTTCATAAAATGTGTTCGGTGTTAATCCATTAATTGTACCCGGATTAGAATTTACTAGCACTGTTGTACCGGTTCCTGGTGTAAATCCTTGAACTCCGTATTCTATCTGCCATTGAGATTCGCTACCTCCATTGGTCCATTGAAAAATTGCAGAAGTACTATTAGCATCAACTAATGCAAAATTTGTTGGTTGGGGACAGGTTGGTGCAGGGGTAATATTTACAAGATAATCCTCAGTTTCTCCCCAAGAATATGTGCCACATGAATTTACATTACTTGCAGATGTGGTTTGAACGGTTACTACACGCATTCTCGTTTGACCTATTAAAGCATTGGCTGGAATAACAATTGATGCATTTTGTATATTAGCACCAATTGAAGGGCTTGCAGTTGCATATACGGTTTCGCCAGCATCCGTAAACAAACCATTTTGATTATAGTCAATAAAGACCTTCATCATGTTGTTGTTATTAGTTCCACATGTTCCAATTGAAACGCTTAAATTATAAGTAGCCGTAGCTGCTAAATTTGGCGCACTTAAGGCAGTATAATTAGAATATTGACTTTGAACTGATCCTACTCCACCAACTGATGAGCAGGTAGACGAGTTATTCAAAGTTCCTAATGAAACATTTAAAATTTCCTCATTAAAAGTTGTAGTTGCAGAACTTGTACAATAACAATTTGAAAAAGGCTCTGTAGTGACAAACAATGGAGTGGAGGTTCCAGACTGACCTGATGGACCACACGTTACAACACATTGATAATAAGTATTTGCCGTTTGACTTGCTGTTAAGCTTGCATTTGTAGCGCCAGAAATTGAGGAGTAATTAGTTCCGTCCGTTGATGATTGCCATTGATAAGTTATTCCATCCCCTTGAGAAGCATTCGTTAATTGAGTTACAAAATTTATTGAAGGACAAATAGATGAGATTGATGAACTAGAAATACCTCCATCGGGAATGCCCGTACAAGTAGGAGGAGGAGTAAATGTTATCCGAATATTTGGACGGTTATTTCCATAGGTTGTTGTAGATAAAGCAGTTGCTGTTGAACCAACTAAGTTAGATGCCCATCCTAGTGCTTTTCCTGGTGTATTAGTATAATAAAAATTATTTGCACCACTCGCCGTTCCTTGCTTTACAAAATCTGTTAGTACTTGAAGAGACCCTCCAGTATAAACAAATCCGGTCGTCAAATTAAACCCTTCCCAACCTGGACCAGTTACCGTAAATCCTTGATTCGCATTTGCATAAACATTAGTCGCTGTTGCTGTAAATGCACCCCAAGTTGTACCTGATGTTAATGCGGTTGCAATATTATTTTCTAGGTAAATTTGAAAATTATTCGGTGCTGTAATTGTTCCTGCTGATTTTTCCCATTCTATTTTCGTTATTGTTGATCCAACAGGAATCATTGACAATTCATCTGCCGTATACAAATAAGCATATTTTGAATAGTTAATGGCTGATGCAGCACTACTTCTGTAATATGGTCCATAAAAATAGTTAGCTGTCACACTTGTTCCAATTGTAACGGATTGCGCTCGTAATCCAAAAAAAGAAACAACTATTAGTAAAAGAGTTAGTATAAAGTTTTTATTCATAAAAAATAATTTAACGAAAAAAAGAGCCGCCACAATGGGCGGCTCTCGATCAATTAAAAATAATTAGTTTTTAATTACTCGGATAACTTTTTCAAGGTTATCAATTTGTATTGTAAAGTAATAGATACCTGTTACAGCTGATGTTAAATCAATCGTTTTGGTAGAACCATTAATTGTTTCAGTAGCTATAATTCTTCCTGTTGCATCTGTAAT
>CAZTFG010000002.1:18602-37901 GCA_964612725.1 uncultured Lishizhenia sp.
TGGTAGAACCATTAATTGTTTCAGTAGCTATAATTCTTCCTGTTGCATCTGTAATTACAACTGTACCATTTGCATTTTCTCCAAACAAGATGTTAAATAATCCTGTTGATGGATTTGGTTGAACTTGAACTAATGATTCTTTTGTTTCATCCAAACCAATCACCTCGATAGTAATACAAGATGATGTATCAGCACAACCACTAGCATTTGTTACAATTACTGCATAACTTC
This sequence comes from uncultured Lishizhenia sp., assembly GCA_964612725.1. Classification (GTDB taxonomy): domain Bacteria; phylum Bacteroidota; class Bacteroidia; order Flavobacteriales_D; family Crocinitomicaceae; genus UBA952. Next base: position 18,834 of record CAZTFG010000002.1, read on the forward strand.
CAGTTACTTGTGGCTCGAATGTTTGAGCGGTAGCAAAAGGTGCTTCATTACCTGTTGCACAATCTATCCATTGGTAAGTTGAACCTGCCGAAGCATTTGCTGTTCCGTCACCGTTGTTAGTAGCTGTAGCATTTGGTATCGCATTTATTGTCAAGTTTAACGTAGCTACTGAGTCACAACCTGCTGCATTTTGCGTAGTGTAGGTATAAGCTCCTGACTGTGTATACGTTTGACCATTCCATGAATAAGTACCACAAGCCGTTGCTGTTGACGTACTAGTTGAAGAAGCATTAACTGTTAAATTTAATGTAGCTGTTGAATCACAACCTGCAACGGTAGTTGTATTGAATACATACGTACCAGATTGCGTATACGTTTGACCATTCCATGTGTATGAATCACAAGCTGTTTGAGTGGTTGTACTTGTATTTGGTTGATTGATTGTTAAATTCAAAGTAACTGTTGAATCACATCCATTCACACTTGTTGTTAGATATGTATATGTACCTGACTGTAAATACGTCTGTCCATTCCATGTATATGAGATACATGCAGAAACTGTCTCCGTAGTAAACAATGCACTATTAATTGTAAGATCCAAAGTAGCCGTTGAATCACATCCTACAGCATTAGGAGTTACATACGTATATGTTCCAGACTGTGTGTACGTTTGACCATTCCAAGAATAAGATACACAAGCCGTAATACTAGTTGAACTTGTTGTTGAATTATTAATAGTTAAGTTCAATGTTGCAGTAGAATCACATCCAACTGAATTCGTTGTCTGATAGGTATACGTTCCAGATTGTGTATACGTTTGACCATTCCAAGAATATGAATCACATGCTGTCATTGATTGAGTACTTGTTGTTGAATTATTAATTGTTAAATTCAACGTAGCTATTGAATCACATCCTGCAGCATTAGAAGTATTGAACGTATATGTACCAGATTGTGTATACGTTTGGTTATTCCAAGTATAGGTATTACAAGAAGTTACTGATGTATTTGAAGTTGTTGGTTGGTTAACCGTTACAGTTGCTTGTTGTTCAGCTGAAATACAACCTCCAATACCAACAGCGCTGATTCCATATGTTGTCGTTGTTGAAGGTGTAACATGGTAACTAACCCCACTTCCAATAAATGATCCATTCAATGTATAAACAAAATCAATTGCATTACCTTGAGTTGCCCAAAGTACAGTTGAATCACCTAAACATAAAGTTGGATTTATAGTAGTTAATTGCGGAGTATAGTATACAGTTACACTAACTGCTTGTTGAGCAGAACAAGTACCTGCAGAAGCATATGCATAAATATTTTGAGAAGATGACAAAGGACCAGTTATAGCAGTTCCTGTTCCATTAGGACCTGTGTAATATCCCATTGTTAATCCAGCATTATTTGATGGTGTAGCTTCCGTTACTGGAACCAAGGCATACGAATCACAAGCAATTCCTGGGTTAATTGTATTTAACGTTATCGGGGCACATTGTGTTGTGAAGTTTGAAGCAACAGACCATGCACTCACATCTCCCGTTCCACAATTAGCTCTGTAGTAAACAGCATATTGAGTGTTTGGCGTTAATCCTGTTAATGTGTATGAACCATCAGTTGCAACAATTGTAGCAGTTGCATTAGAAATTAATGTACCTGTTCCTGGAGTAAATCCTACTGGACCATATTCAAAATCATAATTTGTGGCAGAAGAACAACCTAATGCCCATGTCAAGTCTGCTGAAGTAGTCGTTGTCGTTGAAACGGACATTAAACCAGGAGAAGGACATGTTGGAGCAGGAGCAATGGTAATTAAATAATCCTCAGTTTCTCCATATCCATAATTCGCACATGGGTCGATTGTTGGTCCATTTTGGAAATAAGCACCACGAACTCTCATTCTGTGCACTCCCACTGGAGGTGTACAAGCTAAAGCGATAGTGAAAGAAGACGAAGCATTTACAACACCAGTAGTGAAACCAGAACCTATAGTTGTAGGTGTAGCACCAACTAATTCTGTTGAACTAAACACACCATCATCATTATAATCAATCCAAGCAGCATACCCTTGATCTCCATACTCCCCTGTAGAAACTAGAAGCGTGTAAGAAGTTGAAGGAAGCAAAGTAGCCGTGTAGTTTGGTTGTCCCGTGTAGAAAGTATATGATGGTGTACCAGCTACAAAACCTGTATTGTTAGATAAAGTTGTACCAACGATTTCCACATTGGAAATTAGGTCACCAAAAGATGTTCCTGAACTATAAGTAGGAATACAATAACAATCTGTTGGAGGAGCTAAAGCCACATTCGCTTGAGAAGAATATGCAATTGTACCACCACAAGAAGTAATACCAATTCTAAACGAAGAAGCAACCGTGATAGAAGTACTGTAAGTTAATGCTGTTGCTCCAGTAATATCAGCCCAGTTAGCACCATTGTCCGTAGAAACTTGCCATTGGTAAGTTAATCCATCAGGTAAACCTGTGTAATCAGTCGTTAAATTCAAAGTAACACCACTACAAGCAGAATTGGTAGAAGCAATCACGTTAACTCCAGCTGGTGCAACTGTACCAAGCACAGCCATTGTCACTTGTGCAGATCCTGCAGCATTTGTACAACCAGTTGTTTGGTTAGTGTATGTAATAGAATAGGTAGTAGTTACCAATGGAGAAACAGATTCAGAGAAAATGTTTGTTCCTGTATCGAACTGTGTTCCATCAGCAAACCATGTTGTTGTATAGTTTGATGGTGGTGCAAATCTCCATGATTGACCAGAACCTAAAGCAATCGATGCTGCTTGTGCTTGCCAATAGTTAGCCGTATTTGGTGATACTGAGCAATTTGGAGCTGAAGCACCAATTGTACCTGTTGGATCATTAACACCTATTGTTTTCGCATTTGTAGATGCCAATTCGATAGCGTGCATTTCAATCGTACCTAATGTTTCAAATACTACTGCTTGAATAGTTTGACGTTGCGTTGTACTTCCATAACGATATACGTCATATTGTACTACAAATCTTCTATTCGGCGCGTATCCTTCAGTCCAATATTTAACACTAGTTGGTACAGCACCTGTTGTACCGCAATTTAAGTCATGAGCTGCAGCAAATATAGCGCCTAATGGGTCTGCGGTATTTGGTAATGCTCCAATTGTAAAGTCGCCTAATGCTGTAGCATTATACGCTCCAAATTGAAGTACTCCATTTGTTCCAACATTTAAGTTGGTATAGTTAGTTCCAAAGTAATTGAATGTAAATCCAATTGGAATATTACTCCAACCTCCATCATCTAATGAACCAGATGCTAGGGCAACTGCAGTTACTCCATTGTTAACTAAAGTTGTTGCATTACCAGGCACAGTTGATGGAGCAAAAGGAATACATGCTGCTGTAAAGTTACCAGCACTTAAACCAGAATTAATTGTCGCTGATGTACCAGGACATACTCCATTTGCAGTTGTAGTTACAGTTGCAGAAGGTAGAGGATAAACTCCAATACTATAATTTTCAATTGCAACACAACCTGTAGCCGTTTCAGTTCCGGTAACTCGAATTACACTTGTTTGAGTAACGGTAGCATCTGTAGTATTACCCGTTGTTGCAGAGATAGTTGCTCCATCCAATGGAGTCCAAGCATATGAATATGCAGCAGATGATGAAGCGGTTAGCGTTGATGTTCCACCCGTTCCACAAAAACTTGCAGTCGTTGCGGAAATTGTTATTGCCGGTGGAGCAGTATAAGTTATTGTATAGGTTGCTGTATTAACACACCCGTTAGCATCAGTACCTGTTGCAGTAAACGTTTCATTAGTAGTTGCGATTGAAGTTACTGTTGCACCCGTATTGCTTAATAGAGAAGCAGCCGGTGTCCATGAATATGTATTTGCTCCAGTTGCTGTTAAATCACCAACCCCACAGAAATTACCACCCGTTGTTGCAGAGATAGCAATTGTAGGTAATGTATTTACTGTAACAATCACCTCATTTGAATAAGATGTTTGTCCTGAAAGGTTACACGTAGATGCCAATACATAATAATATGTTCCTGGTGAAACTAATGATCCTGTTGAATAATTTGTTGTTGTTGCACCTGTACCGCCCGTTACATTGGTATATGGACCACCTGTTGTTGTGGAAAATTGCCATTGATTTGTCAATCCAGATAAACCAGTTGATAATCCAGTTGCATTCATCGCAACACTTCCATTTGGACAAACTGAAGTAGCTGTTGTTGCAAGAGCCTCTGCGATATTAGGAGCACCAGTACAAGGAGGGTCTAAAGTAGTAGCAGAACCCGTACCAACCCAAGCACTCACTAATCCGCTTCCGCAGTTAGCTCGTACATAAACGTTGTACGCTGTTGTTGCATTTAATCCTGAAAGTGTAATGGTAGCGTTAGAACCATTAATAGTTCCAGCAATATTTTGAACTACCGTACCCGTACCTTGAGTAAATCCAGCAGGACCGTATTCTACATCAAAATTGGTAGCTAAAGAACATCCTAACGGGAAAGTGAAATCTGCTGTATAAGCAGTGATATTACTAGCGGTTAAAGGTGAACCAGGAGAAGGACATGCTGGTGGAGCTGCAATAGTAATTAAATAATCTTCAACCTCTCCGTATGACTGTGTTCCACAAGGAGTAATGTTTACCCCTGCAACAGCATAAGCTGAACGAACTCTCATTCTGTGCACACCCGCCGGTGGAGTACATGCTAAAACTATAGAGAATGTAGCAGTTGAATTTGCTGCAACTGTAGTGGTTGTATATCCAACACGTTCTGAAACATCAAAAACCAAATCATCATTGTAATCAATCCACACTGCATAATCCTGACTATACGCTCCAGACCCAATAATACAACTGTACGTTGAACTTGGTAATAAAGTTGTTGTTAATAAAGGGTTTGCTGTATAATCATTATATGCCGAAACACAAGTTGTACCGGAGTTATTAACTAAAGTATTCAGCGTAACTGAACCAATTAAATCACCAAATGAACAACCACTTCCACTATTTGGCACACAATATCCAGTGAAAAAATTCGCAGTTGCTGACCAACCGCTTAAAGTTCCTGAACCACAGTTTGAACGCACCCAAAAATAATACGTCGTGTTTGCTGTCAAACCTGATATGGAGGCTGAGTTAGTTACAGTAGATCCTGTTGGAGTTGTACCAGCATTTGGAGCAGTATTGGTTGTCGATACATAATAATCATAACCAGAAGAAGCTGCTGCATTATTGTTCCAAGAAATGTTAGCACTTGTTGTAGATGTAACTACAGAAGAAAGACCTCCTGGTGCAGCGCATGCAGGTGGAATCCAAGAAAACGTTTGACCTGACGCAGGGAAAACCGTTGAATTCAACGTACAATTTGATGAGTTTAAAGTACCAGCAGTTGTAGCTGTCCAATCAGTACTTGTTGTTCTATTGTTGAAATCGGTATTCGCCGCACCTCTTAAACCCACTTGAGGCGTAATATTAGTTGTTGTATAAACATAAGGAATATCATATGATACGGAAACAAAATTTGTTGTTTCTTCTAATATGATTTGGAAATTTAATAAATCACTAGGAGCTGTTGTTGTATAACGTGAAAACTTGGACCATTGTACCACTAATTTTCTATTAGGTGCCGATCCAATTGTTTCATATCTAATATTACCAGCATTGATAGCACGAACATTTCTTCCTGTACCGGTTGAAGTAGCATTTAATGAAAGAGTAATTGACGTTGGTGACAATGCTGTAATCGTTGAACCAGTTGCAATTCCCGTTCCTGTCATTAGATCACCTACTGTCATTCCTGCAGTGGAACCTGCGGTTACTGTTACCACATTACTTCCTAATGTCATAGAACAGGTAACAAACTGTCTACCCAATAAGTCAGCCCCCAAAGCTGCTATCACATTATTCGTAGTACCCGTACTCAACGGAGCTGTTGAAGTAGCAATAGTATTGCCCAGCGCTATAAATCCATTGGCACTTATGCTAAATGTTGAATAATCAACACCTGCATAATTAAAACTGAACCCAATGTTCAACGCTGTGTAAACGTTTTCATCCATAGAGGCCGTTGTGGATGCGCTTTGAATTAATGCTCCCCCAGTGATTGGTTGATATGTCCCCGATGATTGGGAATAAGAGTAAGCACTAACTTGAGCGTTACCTTTTAAAACAAAAACACTAAAAAGAAACAGAAAGGAAAATCGTAAAAAATTTTTCATAGTTAAAACTTTAAGTAATATTGCAAAGCTAAATATTTTTTTTATTCAAAAAACATAAATGTTAAATTTACACAAAGATTATTTAAAAAGCTCATGAATAATATGTTAACTAATAAAGTAGCCTTGGTTTGCGGAAGCACACAAGGAATTGGGAAAGCAACGGCAAAGAAACTAGCAGAGATGGGAGCAACACTCGTTTTACTTTCACGCGATGAGCAAAAACTGAAAGCAACCATACTTGAAATGCCTCAACCAACGGGTCAAAACCATCAATATCTTGTGGCAGACTTTTCGAAACCAAATGATTTAAAACAGGTAATTGCCCATTTTATTTCTGAAGGGAATGTCATAAATATTTTAGTTAATAATACAGGCGGTCCAAAAGGAGGACCAATTAAAGATGCCAGCATAGAAGAATTCATTAATACGTTTAATCAACATTTGATTTGTAATCACATACTGGTTCAAACAATTTATCCAGGAATGATAACATCTGGTTACGGAAGAATTATTAATGTTATTTCTACTTCTGTAAAACAACCATTGCCTAATCTTGGTGTTTCAAATACAATAAGGGGAGCTGTAGCTAGTTGGAGCAAGACACTTGCTAATGAATTAGGTGAATACGGTATTACTGTAAATAACGTATTACCTGGGGCCACTAATACAATCCGTTTACAAGGAATCGCCGAAGCAAAATCAGAAAAAACTGGAGAAAGTGTAGCAGAGATATTTGAAGAAATGGCTTCAGAATCACCCATGAAACGTATTGCACAACCAGAAGAAATTGCCTCCGCTATTGCTTTTCTTGCTTCACCGGATGCCTCTTATATAAATGGTATTAATTTACCTGTTGATGGGGGTAGAACCAAATCACTGTGATATATCGTTTGTTAGGAATCATTTATTCCTTAAGCTAAAAAAGAGGTAAATTATTATTTTTTAACATTTTAGAAATAAAAATCATTATTTTTTTTAACTTAGCTTGGATTTTGATTCAACTAACAACTATAAACCAAGGACATGGCAACTGTTTTTGAAACCAGATTGATTGGAAACATCGGTAAAGATGCGATTGTAAAAACCATGGAAAGAAATGTATTGGCCATTAACTTTCCGGTTGCGCACAATAAAAATTGGAAAGACAAACGCACTGGTCAAACTAAAACAAAGACAACCTGGGTTAATTGTACTATTTGGAAAAGAGAAGGTAGCAATATTCGAATTGTTGATTTTCTTAAAAGAGGAACGATGGTTGAATTAATTGGTTCGCCCTTTGCAAAAGCCTATCTTCAAGAAGATGGCGAAATTCGAACAGAAATTCGATTGAATGTATCTAAAACTAATATCTTACGCCCTGTAAATCGTGATGGTGATTATTCTCCTGAAGATTTAATTGATAATGAATCGGATGAAGATGACTCATTTGATACTTCGATAGACGATTTCACATTGGATGAGTCTGAATTCTAAGCGATTTTACCCCAATTTGGTTTTGATTTAACGATCTTAGAAATTTCATTGCGGATTGGTAAATTAGATGGATTACTTAATGTTTGGTCCGTTTCAATCAATTTTATAGCTATTTCCCTAGCCAATATTACCAATTGATTGTCCTTACTAATATCGGCTATTTTTAAATCAAGCACACCACTTTGCTGTGTACCCATTAAATCACCTGGACCTCTTAATTTCAAATCCACTTCGGCAATTTCAAATCCGTCATTCGTTCTTTCCATTGTCTCCATGCGTAATTTTGCTTCTTTTGACAATTTATTTCCTGTCATCAAAATACAATATGATTTTTCAGCTCCACGCCCTACCCTACCTCGTAATTGGTGTAATTGAGAAAGTCCAAAACGCTCTGCGCTTTCAATAATCATTACCGAAGCATTCGGCACATTAACCCCCACCTCAATCACCGTGGTAGCCACCATAATTTGAGTTTCTCCTTTTATAAATCGCTGCATTTCGAACTCTTTATCTTCTGGTTTCAATTGCCCATGCACCATACTTACTTTATAATCTGGCAAAGGAAATGACCTTGTAATTGCTTCAAATCCATCCATTAAATTAGCAAAATCTAATTTTTCAGATTCTTTAATCAAGGGGTAAACCACATATATTTGTCTGCCTAATTTGATTTGTTCGCGCATAAACTCAAACAAACGAAGGCGATGACTTTCAAATCGATGCATGGTTGAAATAGGTTTTCGACCTGGAGGAAGTTCATCAATGACAGAAACGTCTAAATCTCCGTAAAATGTCATGGCCAAGGTGCGCGGAATGGGCGTAGCAGTCATAATTAATATATGAGGAGGCAAGGTGTTTTTTCTCCACATTTTAGCACGCTGCGCTACACCAAACCGGTGTTGTTCATCTATAACAACGACGCCTAAATTCTTAAATTGAACCACATTTTCTAGTAATGCATGTGTTCCAATTAACAAATGAATCTCTCCATTTTCCAAGCCTTCATGGATCTGAATACGTTTATTTTTTTTAGTCGACCCAGTGAGTAAACTAACACGTATCGGTAGGGTTTCAACCAGTTTACTAATTGTTTCATAATGTTGGGTCGCCAAAATCTCGGTTGGAGCCATAATAGCAGCTTGAAAATTATTTCCTATAGCAATCAGTGCTGTTAATAAGGCAACCAATGTTTTTCCACTTCCCACATCGCCTTGTAGCAAGCGATTCATGTGTTTTTCCAATAGAAAATCCTTTCTAATTTCTTTCAATACTTTTTTTTGCGCACCAGTAAGTTCAAAAGGCAAATGATTCGTATAAAATGAATTGAATACTTCGCCAACTTCAGGAAAAACAAAACCTTTCCCTTTGGTTGCGGCCGATTTTTTACGAAGCTGCATTTCCAGTTGTAAATAAAAAAGCTCATCAAACTTCAATCGATATCGTGCGATGGATATTTGTGACTCTGTAGTTGGCGCATGAACCTGCAAGAGCGCATCAACCAAGGCAATTCCGTGAATTTGATTTCTTATTTCTTCTGACAGCGTTTCATTGCATTGAGAGGGCAACAATTGCAATAATGATTGCATTATTTTCTCTATTCCTTTGGATCCCATTCCATTAGCAGTCAATTTTTCAGTTGTAGAATATACGGGCTGAAAACCGACACTCAATGCCCCCGTATTCCATGGAGTTATTTCTGGATGAGCAATCTTCCATTGACTATTAAATACTTTTGGTTTACCAAAAATTTGATAACTCGCTCCAACTTTCAATGTGTTTTTAATCCAACTAGCGCCTTGAAACCAAATTAACTCAAGTTTACCAGTCTCGTCTTCAACCAGTGCTGAAATACTCTTTGCCCTTCCCCTACCTCCTTCCATGATTCGAGTAATTGTACCTTTAAATTGTGCAGAATTATCCAAATAAGGAATGTCCTTGATTAAACAATACGTGGAACGATTAATATAGCGAAAAGGAAAGTGATACAATAAATCTTTATAGGTGTAGATTCCCAATTCTTTTTTCAGCAATTCTGCTCGTTGAGGGCCAACGCCTTTCAAAAATTCAATAGGAGTTTGAAAAAAGTCATTCATGGAGGCAAATTGCCATTAATTGAATTAATCTGGATTTCTTCTAGAACGTTCTCTTCTGGAGTCAGCATCACGATCCTTTTTCTTTGGTTTAGGATCGGATTTTTTTTCTTTATCCTTCTTTTTTTTCAATTCAATTTTAAAATCAAAATCAACAATATTTCCCTCCTTGGAATCTGCCTTCATTCCAAATGTTGTGCGGTTAATAGATGATTTTCCAATAAATTGAGGTATTTTAACTCCATCTTTTTCTATTGATCCAATGTATTTCAATTGAACTTTCAGTGGATTCGATTCTCCTATCATCGTGAACTCCCCATTCAACTCATAATAATCATTTATAGGTACTAATTTCTTGGATTTGAATTTCATTGTTGGGTATTTCCCTTCATTGAAATACGCTTTTTCCATCAGCGATTCATCCCGTAAATCATTGTTTGTAGTCAATTTTTTAACGGGTATAGTAACTGAAAAAATAGACCCACCTGTTTTCTCGTCAATTTTTATCACCCCATTAAACCCTTCTATTTTGCCTTCCGTGATTCCACCTTTTGGACCAAGGCTAAAACGAATGAATGATGTAGATGAAATAATATCATACTCTCCAACTAGTTCATCAATTGATAATCCCTTCACAGCAAACGGATCCTTTTTCGTTCCTTTTTTTCCTTTAAAAGATACGTTTTCTGTAGACTCGTTTTTTGTTTCAGTTGCTGGTTTAGCATCCGTTGCTTTTGGACCAAAATAAATTCCGATGCCAATCAAAGATGGGTAAACGAGTTGAGTTAATTTGAAATCATGATAAACGGTTAACGCAATCGCTGACCCTATCAAATAGCCTAAATACGTATCCATTCCGCCTAAATCGGCTTTTTGAGATCCCAACGTTATAATCACTACCGAACCTACCAGATGAAGTATGTAGCCGATCATGGAAAATGCAATCGGATTCACTTTTGATTGGGATAAAATGTACAGAAACCAAATTCCTGCAAAACCACTCATCAATCCAAATAGATTCTTACCAATTGAAACATCAATTATTTCAATACCTGATAACGTAGCTAAAAATGGAATCAATGCAAACATAAGAAGAGAAAACCCGCTGTTTGCTGTTTGGTCCTCTCTGTAAAAACTACTAGCAATATAACCCATTGCAACCAGAAACAGCCCGAAATAGGATGCTAAAAAGAAAGCAGCAAAAAGAGAAATGCTCAATAAAAAAAGCTGCGTTAATTGTTGAAAAGAACTACGCGTTTCGAAGCCAACAAATTGAGAAAAAACACCTGAAAGCAACTCCGAAGTAACAAAAATTAATGTTCCAATAATCGGTAAAATCCACGTAGTTGTTGCATGCAAGGAAAACTCAAAATCATACATCGAAAAGCTGTCTGAACCTACAGCAAGAAGCATAAAGGTCGACAAAGCTGTTCCATATACACCAAACTTAATGTTACGCAACACTTCTATGCGGGAGAGTAAAAAATTAAAAATCAGGAATGAAAAAATCATTATTTGCAGCAGCCCTGTTCGCGAATCTGTTTTTAATTCACTTGAAATAAGAGAAGCAGTTGCACCAGCCAATAGCAAACTAAAAAAGCTTAAAAAAGTATCCCTTCCCGTCAAAAAAGAAAAGAATGCAAGAATTGCAACAATGGAGAAAACGATAAGTGCGAAATCTACTGACAAAACTATTAAGCTGAATAATTAAAAATCAAATACAAATAAAAGCATCTTTTTTGTAAAAAGTGATCGAAAAAAGAAAAAAATAGGACATTCATAACATTTTGTTTTTGAAAACCTTCTTTCAGTAGTCAAAAAAGACAGAAATAAATTAATAATTTCGTTGCATGAGTTCTGAAATAGAAAAATATAGTAAAAGAGGATTACGAACTAGTTACATTTCAACTGTCGTAGGAATTTCTTTGGTTTTATTTATGATTGGACTCATTTTGGGTGGTGTTTTAGGTATTACAGATTTTCAACGTCAAGCAAAAGAAAACCTATTTGGCGATGTCTTTTTTCAGGAAAGAATGAATGAATCAGACATAAAACAAATTGAAATTCAGTTAAAAAAATGGCAAGAATTTAAATCAGTTAAGTATATGTCGCCTGAGGCGGCAATGGAAGTTTTTTATGAAAATCAGGTGGACAAAAAAGAAATGAACGAAATTTTTGATGGTGAAAACCCATTACCTCCTAGTATTACCTTTAGTCCTAAAGAAGAATACGCGACGAAACAAGGCATGAGTCAAATCAAAACTAAGTTACTCAACTCTTTTAAAAATCAAATCATTGAAGTTAGTTACAACGAAGCGAATATTGAAAGTATAAATCTTGGTTTTAAGCAATTTGTTTTTCTCGTTTTGTCCATTGCAGCCATACTCATCGTCATTGCTATTGCTATGATTAATAACACCATTAGATTGGCCTTGTATTCCAGGCGATTTACCATAAAAACCATGCAATTAGTTGGCGCCAAAGCCACTTTTATTCGTCGACCATTTCTTATACAGGCCGTATTACAAGGATTAATCTCTGCGATTGTTGGTATGGCGCTATTGGTAACCTTGTTTTATTCCATTCAAAACTATTTTGATGAATTAGCTATCACCTATTCTGCTACATTATTTGTAATTTTGGGTGCAAGTTTAATTTTTTTAGGTGTTTTCATAACGTTCGTGTCGACTTGGTTGGCATTGAACAAATACCTAAAAATGAAAATAGACGATTTATACTAAACACATACTTATGAAATTCAATCATTTCGGTTTTCAAAAAGAAAATTATCGCTTACTATTAATTGGCGTGGTTATCAATGTTGTTGGTTTTATTTTAATGATTGGTGGAGGAACCGATAATCCATCCAATTTCAATGCAGATGAACTTTTTAGCCCTATACGTATTACTGTATCTCCCATGCTGATTATAGCAGGATACGTAGTGATTTTGTATGCTATCATGAAAAAACCAACCAAATCAGAGGAAGAATCTGTTACTGAAACTAAGAAATAAAGATGAATTTTTTAGAGGCTATTTTTCTAGCCATTATAGAAGGATTAACAGAATTTCTTCCTGTTTCATCCACCGCCCATATGATTTTTATGAGTTCCTATTTTGGAATCCAGGAGGATGAATTCGTTAAAATGTTTCAAGTATCCATTCAGTTTGGGGCTATCTTAGCGGTAGTTGTTTTATATTGGAAAAAGTTTTTTCAGCTCACTTCCCTTCAATTTTATTTAAAACTAGCCATAGCCGTTATACCCGCTCTCGTGTTAGGCAAATTATTTGATGATAAAATTGAAGCTGTATTAGAAAAACCTGTACCCATTGCACTGGTGTTAATTATTGGCGGTGTGATTTTACTTTTTGTAGACCGTATTTTTAAGAATCAAACAATTAAAGAAGAAAAGCAAATAAGCATTAAAAACGGCTTAATCATTGGATTTTGGCAATGCTTGGCCATGATGCCTGGCACAAGTAGGGCTGCAGCTTCTATCATTGGTGGAATGCAACAACGATTAACCATGCGTATGGCAGCAGAATTTAGCTTTTTTCTTGCCGTTCCAACCATGCTTGCCGTAACGCTCTATTCTGTTTTTTTAAAAGACTGGAATTATCAAGGAAAAGAACAAAAAGGATTCGAAATGATCCTACAAGGAGACAACCTCATTTTATTCATAATTGGTAATCTGGTAGCGTTTCTTGTTGCTGTTGTGGCAATCAAATTCTTTATTGAAATCTTGAAAAAGTATGGCTTCAAGATGTGGGGATGGTATCGCATCCTTTTGGGGTTAATCTTTCTTGTTTATTTTACATCAATCAAGTAAATATGATTGACTATCAATCCGGTATAACAGTCTTAGTGGACAAACCCTATGGATGGACATCTTTCGATGTAGTAAATAAAATTAGGTGGAACCTCAAACAGAAATTAAGTGTCAAGAACATTAAAGTCGGTCATGCCGGCACTCTTGATCCTTTGGCCACCGGATTACTGATTCTTTGTATTGGTAAGGACACGAAAAAAATTGACCAATACATGCCTGGACTCAAAACCTATACAGGAACAATTCTACTGGGCAAAACAACTCCTTCCTATGACCTAGAAACAGAATTCAATGAGGAGTATGAAACGGATCATATTTCGACTGAAATGCTAGAACAAGCTTGTTTGAAATTGACAGGTCTTATAGAGCAAAAACCACCTATATTTTCAGCCAAACAAATCGATGGGAAAAGAGCCTATGATTTTGCAAGAGCTGGTAAAGAAATTGAAATGAAATCGGTTCAAATTGAGATAAATGAATTCAAAATTGATGCTGCTCGATTTCCCGAAATAGATTTTGAAATCACCTGTTCAAAAGGAACCTACATTCGTAGCATTGCCTATGATTTTGGGAAATTGTTAAATTCTGGAGGTACTCTAATAAATTTACGAAGAACCAAATCCGGGGATTTTTCAATTGATCACTCCTTGTCTCCAGAAGAAATCATCAACCGAATTCAAACTGAAATACCGTTCTAGTTAGTAAGAATTTCACTTACAAATTTCGGCGCGCCTTGATAAACCGTGGTACGTAATAACTATTTTTATTGAACGTTTCCATTTTCACACTTTTACCTGCAGCGTGAATAAACTCAATTTTTCCGTTTGCAACTGCAGTTACCATTCCGACATGTCCAATAGATGTACTATTGATGTTTCTGCCCTTGAAATATAATAAATCACCCGGTTGCAATTCATCTAGGCTAACATCCATTCCAAATAAAGATTGCGCTCCTGCAGTTCGAGCCAACGAAAACCCAAATTCCTTGAAAACATATTGAATAAAACCAGAGCAATCAAATCCTGCTGGAGATGCCCCACCATAAACATAAGGAACCCCCAAAAATGTTTTTGCAAAGTTTATAATTTCATCTGCATTAGAACTGTTTGCATTGCGCGTTTGTGCATTAGTAGATTGTGCACTAAATTCAAAAGAGAATGCAACTAAAGCAAAGACTATGAATATTTTCAATTTTTTCATCGAAGCAAAAGTACCCCCTTCTATCTTTGGTAAAATATAAAAAATCCTAAAATGCCTGAATTATTTTATGCATGCATAATAGTTTTTTCGCTACCTTAGCCTTATAAATTATTTGACCTATGGAAAATCAAGCATTAAAAGGCGGTGAATTCATCATCAGAGATGTTCATTTTTCTGATGTGTTTATTCCTGAAGAATGGAATGAAGAACAAAAAATGATATCCAGCATGTGTGACGATTTCATACATCAAGAAGTGCTTCCTTACATTGATCAAATAGATAAGATGGAAGCAGGATTAATGGAATCCATCGTTCTCAAAGCGGGCGAACTTGGATTGCTTGGATTGTCTGTACCCGAAAATTTAGGTGGGATGGGGGTTGATTTTAAAACCTCCTTATTAGCTACTGAACACCTCGGAACGGGTTATTCATTTTCCGTTTCCTTTGGCGCACATACCGGAATCGGGACACTCCCAATCCTTTATTATGGAAGCGAAGATCAAAAATTAAAGTATATTCCTAAATTAGCAAGTGGCGAATGGAAAGCGGCCTACTGTTTAACAGAACCAGGGGCAGGATCAGATGCAAATTCCGGAAAAACAAAGGCTCAGCTCTCAGAAGATGGAAAAAGCTACGTATTAAATGGACAAAAAATGTGGATAACCAACGCGGGTTTCGCTAATTTATTCACTGTATTTGCCAAAATTGATGACGACAAAAACCTAACTGCATTTATTGTTGAGGCAAATACTCCCGGTATTTCATTAAATCCGGAAGAAAAAAAAATGGGGATCAAAGGTTCATCTACCCGACAAGTGTTTTTTAACAACGTTCACGTACCCATTGAAAACATGTTGTCTACTCGCGAAAATGGGTTTAAAATAGCCTTGAACATTTTGAATATCGGAAGGATTAAACTGGCCGCAGGTGTATTAGGCGGAGCAAAAGGGGCTATCAATTTAGCCGTGAAATACGCCAATGAACGCGAACAATTTAGCAGACCCATTTCAAAATATGGAGCCATACGTTACAAATTGGCTGAACAAGTAATTAGAACCTACGTATTAGAATCGGCTACGTATCGTGCCGGACAAAATATTGATGATGCCATTGAAGCTCTTATTCAATCAGGAATTCCCAAAGGAGAAGCAACACTAAAAGGAATTGAACAGTTTGCCGCTGAATGTGCCGTGCTTAAAGTGGCCGGTTCTGAATGCTTGGATTATGTAGTAGATGAAGCCGTTCAAATTCATGGTGGAATGGGATATTCTTCCGAATCTATGGTGGAACGTGCATACAGAGATGCGCGAATTAATCGCATTTTTGAAGGTACAAACGAAATCAATCGGATGCTTGCCGTTGATATGGTATTGAGAAAGGCACTAAAAGGGGAATTAGACTTAATGGGGCACGCTATGCAAGTTGCTAATGAACTAATGAGTATTCCAGAAATGGAAGATTTACCCGAAACTGCGCTTGCCGAGGAGAGATTGTATCTAAAGGGCTTTAAAAAAACTCTATTGATGGTAGCGGGTTCAGCGGTTCAAAAGTTGATGCAGTCATTAGCCAAAGAACAAGAGGTATTAATGAATATTGCTGATATTGCCATTGAAACCTATTTAGCAGAATCCACTTTACTTCGGGTAGAAAAAAAGATAGAATTACTAGGCGAAAAAGCCTGTGAATTAGATATTGCTATTGTGAAAACACATTTTTATGATGCTGCTTCTCGAATAGAAAAACAAGCCAAAGACGCCATCAATTCATTTGCTGATGGAGATGAATGCCGCATGATGCTTATGGGTGTCAAACGATTTACCAAAGTTAGTCCCTTTAATCCTAAACAAGCTCGGCAGTTAATTGCTCAACACCTCATTCAAGAAAATAAATACAGTTTTTAATCCGACCCATCGTTAAGTGTATATCAAATCAAATTATTACTTTTGGAAGTAACTAAACGGATTAAATATGTATAAAATTAATTTCTTTTTTACTCTTTTTCTACTTGCTGCAAGCTGTTCAGACGGAAATTTGGAAGCGGAAAAGCTCAAGTTGGAACAAGAAAAATTGAAGCTTGAGCAGGAAAAGCTTAACATAGAAAAAAATAAAGGTTCTCAAGGTGAGGCAGAATCAACCAATACACCAAAAAGTGGTGAAACCTCTTCCAGTGTAAATAACGCTAAAATAAATGGCAATAATGTATTGGTGCGAAGTGACCACTCCATTCAGTCAAATAGAAAAGCGGTATTGACAAACGGACAACTTGTTAAAATTGTAGATGAGTACCGACCTGAAGGAAATGAAAATGAAGCTATTTTGCGATCAGCCACTCCGTTCTATAATGATTATTCGGGCAATTTAGTCTTTACCTTGAATAAAGGAAAAGCCGTCGTAATAGAAAGCTACGAAGGAAATCAATACAGGATTTCCTATGAAGATGATAAGACAGGAAAAACAGGATATGCCAGAATTTCATCCTCGCAATTAGAATTTATTTCTGGGGATGTTTGGTACCATATTACGACCTCATCAGGTGTGGACGGTTGGGTATTTGGTAAGTTTATTCAAAAATTATAATGAAAAAATTAACTTTTTTCTTGTTTTTAGCATCCAGTATTTTTCTTGTTGGATATTTTGCACTGAGTACTTCCTCAAAAGAGATAAAACAAAATATGCAGCCAAAAACGCAAGTAAAAATAGCGTCTTCTACTGAAAATAAAGATGTTGTGTCTGATTCAATTGCCAAATCATTTCCAAAACCAATTTTCCCAAATGATTCCTTATTAATCAATCATTTACTCGGTAAATTTGATTACGCTAAAGATCCATTTTTTATTTCGGTTGAAGCTGAACACTGCTCCAAACCCATGTATTTGCAAAAAGAAACGTATAAAAAGTTCAAGGAAATGTATGCGGCAGCCAAAAAAGATGGCATTTCATTAAAAATCATTTCAGGAACTCGAAATTTTAACGAGCAGAAAGCAATTTGGGAACGCAAGTGGAATACGAACATACAAACCATGGACAGCTTAAAGGCAGCAAAAACAATTTTGTTGTATAGTTCAATGCCCACTACTTCAAGACATCATTGGGGAACGGACATGGATATTAACAGTTTGGAAAATAGTTATTTTGCATCTGGCCAAGGATTAAAAGAATACACTTGGTTGAAGAAAAATGCATCAAAATTTGGGTTTTGTCAAGTATACACGGATAAGAAAAACACGGATAGAACCGGATATGAAATGGAAAAATGGCATTGGTCATATATTCCTATATCCTCCCATTACTTGAAAAAATATGAGGAATTGATTACCTACAAACAGGTAAAGGGGTTTAAAGCCAGTGAATTGGCCCCTAAATTAAAATCAATTGAAGATTACGTAAAAGGAATTGATAAAAGCTGCCATTAATGAAATACCTATCCGTACTAAGCCTATTTATATTATTAAGTTCATGTGAATTTAAAATCAAAGAACAAGAATATGATAAAGGTCCGGGGAAACCACAAGAAGAAACATCCCCTGTCATGTCAAATCCTGATATTTCAAAGGATTTTCTCTTAGGTAAATTTGATTATAAAAAGGATGAGCGCTTTCAATTAGTTGGAAGTAAATGGAGTGATAAAGAAATCTATTTGCAGAAAAAAACCTACGAAGCATTCGTTAAAATGGCTGAAGCCGCTCAAAAAGATGGTGTCGAATTGAAAGTAGTTTCAGGTACGCGCAATTTTGAGGATCAAAAGAAAATTTGGGAACGTAAATGGAAAGACAACGAAAAAAAGATCAAAGAAAAAGCAGCGAATGCCAAAAAGATTTTAACTTTTAGTTCTATGCCTTCCACTTCCAGACATCACTGGGGGACAGATCTGGACATCAATTCGGTTGATGAAGATTATTTTAAGGATGGAAAAGGAAAAAAAGTGTATCGCTGGTTGGTTGAAAATGCATCCAAATTTGGATTTTGTCAAGTATACTCTGATAAAAAATCGACTAAGCGATCAGGCTATAATCAAGAAGTTTGGCATTGGTCTTATATGCCATTATCTAGTTATTATTTAGATAATTATATTAAAAATGTCAATTATTCAGATATCAAAGGATTCCTTGGTAGCGAAAGTGCTAAGGAAATTGAGATGATCAAAAATTATGTTCAAGGTATTGACAGGTCCTGCGAAGGGATAAATAACTAAGACCATGCTATTAAACCGATTATGGATTGCCATGTTTGTTATTGCCATGATAATGGG
>CAZTFG010000002.1:37911-70291 GCA_964612725.1 uncultured Lishizhenia sp.
CGTGGGAAAATTCGTTTTTTTACAGGATACTGAAATATTCAAAGTAATTGTTCAGGCCTTATTTGACTCCGTAAAAAATGGATTTGAATTAATTCTTGGTTTAGTAGGTGCACTTTGTTTGTGGATGGGAATTATGAATGTTGGCGAAAAATCAGGTGTAGTAAACCTACTTTCAAAATTAGTGAATCCGCTTTTTAGCAAACTTTTCCCTGAAATACCAAAGGATCATCCAGCACAAGGAGCTATCATGATGAATTACAGCGCCAACATGCTGGGCCTTGACAATGCTGCTACCCCAATTGGATTGAAGGCAATGAACTATCTACAAGAACTAAATCCAAATAAAGAAACCGCGAGCAATGCTCAAATTATGTTTTTGGTACTAAATACTTCTGGGCTTACGATTATTCCGGTGAGTATCTTAGCCTACCGAAGCGGGGCCATGTCCAAAGACCCTACTGTTGTTTTCATGCCTATTTTGATAGCCACTTTTTTTTCAACGATGGCCGGATTAATTTTTCTTTCCATTAAACAAAAAATAAACCTATTACATCCTGTTGTGCTCGCTTATTTAGGAGGAATTGCCTTATTTATTTTTAGTTTATTGGCTTGGTGTATTTATCATCCTGGACACATCCAACTCATTTCAGACGTAGGGGGTAATTTTATTTTGCTCAGTGTCATCGTTTTATTCATCTTACTTGGAGTTCGAAAAAAAATAAATGTGTACGATACCTTTATTGAAGGTGCAAAAGGAGGGTTTGAAGTTGCTCTTACTGTTTTACCTTATGTGATTGGTATTTTGGCAGCTGTTTCCGTATTTAGAGCTTCTGGAGCAATGCAAGTACTGTTTGATGGCATTGCAGTTGGTTTAACGGCTCTTGGTGTCAAAACACTTTCATTCATCGAAGCCTTACCCGTTGCATTTATGAAACCATTTAGCGGACCCGGAGCACGAGCTATGATGTTGGAAACATTTAAAATTCATGGGGTCGATTCGTTCCTGGGAAAACTTGCTTCCACTTTTCAAGGGTGTACAGATACCACATTTTATATTTTAGCCGTTTATTTTGGATCCGTGGGGATTAAAAAAATGCGGTACGCTCCTGTGGCAGGGCTGGTGGCAGATTTTTCCGGATTCATTGCATCCATTTTCTTGGCTTACTTGTTTTACTGATACAAGAAATTCACTGAGAAAGTAATTAAAAAAGCAATTAACCATCCATGCAAAACTTCTTCCATGGTGTGTTTTTTAAGGTAAAGCCGCGCTGAAATGGTTAATCCTGCACTGAAAGCCGCCAGTAAAATAATCCAAAATTCAAAATACTGTTGCTTCATACAATACGCCAAAATGTATCCAAATAAAATTCCTCCACCTGCGGCGTGTAGGCTTACTTTAAATTTAAAATTAACGGCAAATAGAGTAAGCGAAACAAGGGTTCCGGATAACGGAAGAGAATAAATAAAACTAGGAATTAATGCATCACCTGCCTTCAAAACAAAAAGTAAATACAAGGCTGCTGTATAAAAAACCATGAGCAAAATGGGGAAAAAACGTTGCGTTCGATCGTGTAATTCAATGGATGAAATCATTTTTCTGTTACGCAAAATTAAAATGGATACGCCTGGCGCAATGACTGTAAAAATCACAAATAAATTGAGCACTGCCCATTTCATGGGATTAGTTAGTGTCCACAACGAATTTTGATTTACCACAAAATCCTCAAATGAGATCGTAAAAAAGGTTAGCGCTAAACAATAAATAGGAATGAACAAGGGCATGAACACCCAAGAAATGATATGTGAAACTAACCGCATTATAATTCTTTTCTTAATCTTGCTACTGGAATATTCAATTGTTCTCGATACTTTGCCACAGTTCGTCGCGCTATATTATATCCTTTGTCTTTTAATAGTTCCATCAATTTTTCATCCGGCAATGGCCTTTTCTTGTCCTCAGACTCAATAGCATTAGATAAGATTTTCTTTACCTCACGTGTTGAAACCTCCTCTCCACTATCGGTAGATAACGATTCAGAAAAGAAATACTTCAACGAATATATCCCAAAATTTGTCTGTACGTATTTGCTATTTGCGACCCGCGAAACCGTTGAAATATCCATTTGAACCACATCTGCTATATCCTTTAAAATCATTGGTCTTAGCATAGTTTCGTCACCTGTTAAGAAAAACTCTCTTTGGTATTCCATGATGGCGGTCATTGTGATCAATAAGGTAGTTTGGCGTTGTTTAATCGCATCTATGAACCATTTGGCACTATCCAATTTTTGTTTCACAAAAGAAAGGGCTTCTTTATCTGATTTTGACGTTTTTGCTCCTTCTGCATAGGTTCGTAACATGTTGGCATATTCACGGCTCACCTTAAGATCAGGTGCATTCCTAGAATTTATTGTTAAATCCAGTTTTCCGTCGGATTCAAAAAGCAAAAAATCGGGAATGATTTGTTGGAAATTTTGTGCAGCATCTCTCGTACTTCCTCCCGGTTTAGGATTCAATTTAAGTATTTCGTCTATTGCCTTTTTTAATTCCTCATCCGTAAGGTCTAATTTCTTGGCAATCTTATCGTAGTGTTTTTTAGTAAATTCTTCAAAATACTTTTCCAAAATCAGCAGGGCATGCTGCCGATGGGGTTTACCATCTTGTTTGCGCTTCATTTGTATCACCAAACATTCTTGCAAATCCCGCGCTCCAACGCCGGCCGGATCCAATTCTTGAATCAATGCCAATGTTTCTTCAATTTCCACTTCTGCAACCGTAATTCCGACAGAAAAAGCCAAATCATCTACTAATGCATCTACTTCTCTGTTCAGGTAGCCCGATTCATCCAGGTTGCCAATGATTGTATCTGCAATTAGGTATTGATTGTCTGTCAACGGCAACAATTGAATTTGTTCCATTAATTTTTCACGAAACGACTGTTCTCCTGAAAGGGGAATTACCCGTTCTTCTTCATCTTTTGACTGATTATTGGCTTGGGTTTTATAATCTGCTACATCATCATCCAAATAGTCTGATAAATCAAATTCTTCTTCGTTTTCATCAAAATCATCGGCTGAGTCATCATTTTCAAATTCATCTTCTTCCTCCCGCTCTTCTCCCTCTTCTAGGGCAGGATTTTGTTCAATTTCTTGTTTGATGCGTTGATCGAGTTCAATGGTTGGTACTTGAAGCAGTTTCATCAACTGAATTTGTTGAGGAGAAAGTTTTTGCTCTAGTTTTTGAATTAAATGCTGCTTTAGTGCCATGATGTATTACTTAGTATAAAGGTATTCTTTTTTCAAAAAACAGACCAAAAATTTAATTTAAAAAAATAGACCCAATTATAGTACTTTTCCGCGATGTATCGTTTAACTTAGCAACTCAAAATCTTTCCATGAAGTATTTTCTTTTACTTACTTTATTTGCCTTCATTTACGGGTGTTCCTCTCAACGACAAACGTTGGTTTTTATTAAACATACTCCCTACTGCGGCGGAGCAAGACCCACACCTGAAATGGCCCGTGGAACAACTGTGATGGCAGCGAAATCTAAGTTTGCTTTGACAAAAAAAGGAGAAAAAACGGTTGAGAAATGGATTACTACTGATACATCCGGAACATGGACAGGGAAATTAGATGCAGGAAATTATGATGTATATCGGGCAGACAAATTTCTAAACAGTGAAGTATTGAAGTTGCAAATGAATTCGTTCATAATTGACACTTCAAATTATCGGTTTGTTGGCGAAAAGTGCATTGAATTATGGAAAAATGAACCTGATTATAGCTTTACAGTTTCAAATTCAGGATCAATACACGTTGAATTAAAAGGGAAGTGTTTTGTAGGCTTTTCTCCATGCATCGAATACATTGGTCCAAAAGTACAATAGATGGAATTTTTACCGAAAGATATTGAAGAATACGTGCTGCGGCATACCCCAAAAGAATCGGAGGTTTTGTACACACTCAATAGAGAAACACACCTAAAAGTAATGCAGCCCCGCATGCTCAGTGGTCATTTTCAAGGTCAATTGTTGCGGTTTTTAGTTGAAATGATTCAACCCAAACGGATTCTCGAAATTGGAACCTATACCGGTTATTCTGCTATTGCTATGGCACAAGGCTTGCCAAACGGGGGCAAATTGACTACCATAGACGTTAATCAGGAACTGGAAAAAATGATTTCCCATTTCATACAAAAGGCAGGATTAAGCGATACAATAGAGCAGATCACAGGAAATGCCTTGGAAATTATTCCTACCCTCACAGATACTTTTGACCTGGTTTTCATCGATGCTGATAAACGAAACTATTCCCGTTACCTCGATCTAATCATAAATAAAGTACGAAGAGGGGGCTATATTCTGACCGACAATGTACTTTGGTCCGGAAAAGTGACTATGCCCAAGGAAAAAATGGATGTTGACACGCAACTAATTGATGCGTTCAATGACTATGTTCAGAACCACAAACAGCTTGAATCAATTTTACTTCCTGTACGGGATGGATTATACATTTCCAGGAAATTGTAATTCTATGTAATTTCGGAATATTTTGTTTTAACTAATTGTTTTTTAATATTTTAGATTGTCTATTTTTTCTTTAACATTTCACGCAAAAAATCCAGTTCTTTTTCAAGGGATTCTATCCTTGATTCGTATTGTGAATAGAAAGTATGAATAGTAATAGTATGGCAATAAATACTACTCAAACAAATTACAGAATCAAATAAACACGATAAAGTTCCTTTCTCCAATAATACCTTCCTTTAATTCATTTCTTTTGTGCAACTTCTTTCCCGATAAAAAACACTAAATTTGTAGTGATGAGGGTATTGCTGTTTGCTTTTTTACTAATTGGGTTTTCTGGGTTTTCTCAGTTATACGAGCCTGAAAATGAATTGCTTTGGGAAGTTTCGGGTAATGGATTAAAAGAAAAATCATACCTCTTTGGCACCTTTCATAACAACCACAAAGATTTATTTCGCTTTCCAGACACCTTGTATTATGCGCTCAACAAAGCAAAAACAATTGCCCTTGAAACCGACCTCTTTAGCCTATTCAAAAAAGTGGACGTTAGGGAATCAAACGTGAACCTTCAGTTTGACATGTATGGCGATCCGTACACCACAACCGATCGAGCTACCAATACCGTATATGGAAATGAAGATGGAATGCCTCAATTTATAGATGCTTATTTTCAACAGTATGCAGGTAACGCTTCTAAATCACTTTTTTTCTTTGAGTCTTATGAAGATCAACTCAAGGTTTTTACCGGAATTAAAAAAAGCAAACAACCGTATTTGCAGGAAAATTTGCTTGGCATTGGTGAACTGAGAGAAGAAGTTGTGTTTAATCTATATTTGAAAGGACAAATTAATAAAATTGAGGAATTTACCCGAAAAAGCTTACGCTATTCCAAAAATGGATACGTAGATTTAATCGTTACTCGAAACGGTATTATGGCCGAAGGATTGGATTCTATTATGAAAAAAGGAAGTGTTTTTTGTGCGGTTGGAGCTTCGCATTTGGGAGGAGCCACCGGAATTATTTCCCAATTGCGAAAAAAAGGATATACAGTTCGCAAAGTTGCGGCCACATTTAGTGAACTGCCACAGCCTGAGAAAAGAAAAGTAAGAGAAGCCAATTTTTATCGCTATCAAAATGAGGAAGCTGATGTAGTTGCTATGTTTCCGGGCAAACCAGTAGAAACTGTGCGAGAAGATGGATCTATTGAACTTTTATATTGCGAATTGGGACAAGGAAACACCTACAGGGTTGAGATTATTCCAATCACAGATACCTTGTCACTCGAAGATTATGCGAATATTCATTTTGCAAGCTCCACCATTTTAGAACCAACCAAAGTTCAATTGGACGACGGAACCATTGTGATGGAAGGCCTTTCCGATACGTATCCGGAAGGGTATAATTGGGTTAGGGTAATGAAAAATGATACTACTCTTGTGGTAATGAAAGCATATGGCGGAAATAAATTTATGGTGTCAAATCGCCAAAAGAACTTTTTTGCCAAAGTTTGGTTAGGGCAGTAAAATTAGCCTCGCCACAACAGAATCTTCTTGGCAGCTGCCAATCCAATGGATTTTTCCAACTCCTGTTGCTCTGCCGATTTTATGCGGGTTACACTTTTAAAATCTTTCAATAATTTCTCCTTTGTTTTTGGCCCGATGCCTGGAATTGCATCTAATTCTGAATGTATACTCGATTTACTCCGTTTATTTCGATGATGGGTGATGCCAAATCGATGCGCTTCATCGCGTAATTGCTGCAACACCTTTAAGGTTTCCGACCTACGATCCAAAATTATTGCTTTCGTGTCGCCTGGATAAAACACTTCTTCTATGCGTTTTGCTAAGCCAATTATGGCAATCTTTCCGCGTAGATTTAATTCGTCCAACACTTCCAAAGCGGCACTTAACTGTCCTTTACCCCCATCAATAACGATCAACTGGGGCAAGGGTTTTTCTTCATTTAATAAGCGTGAATACCGGCGAAAAACCACTTCTTTCATAGTGGCAAAATCATCGGGTCCTTCCACTGTTTTTACATTAAAATGGCGGTAATCGGCTTTACTAGCTTTCGCATTTTTGAATACCACACATGCAGAAACGGCATTTGTTCCCTGAAAATTGGAGTTATCAAAACACTCTATATGGACAGGAATCTCAGCTAATTTGAGGTCTTGCTGCATTTGGTTTAAAATATCCTCGTATTTTTTTTCTGGTGTTTGCAAAAACGCTCGTTTCTTCTTCTCTTGCTGATAATAGAAAATATTGCGCTTGGACAATTCGAGCAACTGTTTTTTATCGCCTCTAAGTGGAATAGAAAATTGATATGCATTCTCTGAAACCAACGGAATTTCTTCCACTAAAATCTCTTTTGACGAACTGTTATATAACTCCTTGAGTTTGGGGATCATTTTTTCTATTACTTCTGCTTGGGTTTCATCGTGGTAACAGTTTACCTCTGCCGTATAAGCATGTATAATTGCACCATGTTGAATAACTAAATAATTAAAATAAGCAGTTGTTTCAATTATCAAACATGTAAAGACATCCAAAGCTTCAATGGAAGTAGATACCACCGTTGATTTTGATTGATAGCCTTCCAATAAACTCAATTTCTCTTTATAGACTTGTGCTTGCTCAAAATCATAGTTTTCAGCAGATTCCTGCATGCGGCGTTTAAGGAGTGCTTTTACTGCATTCACATTCCCTTTTAGCAACTGTTTTATCTGGTTAATCGATTCTAAATAATCTTGTTCTGATTGTTTTTGCGCGCAAGGACCCAAACAGTTTCCAATATGGTATTCAAGACATACACTAAATTTTCCAGCCTTAATTTTAGATTCTTTAAGGTCTAATTTACACGTCCGTAATGGGAAAAGTTCTTTAATGAGTTTCAATAAGACGTACATTACCTTAGCTTCCGGATAAGGACCATAATAGGTTGAACCGTCCTTTATAATTCTACGGGTTGAAAAAATCCGTGGATAGGGTTCGTTTTTAATGCAAATCCATGGAAACGTTTTATCGTCTTTTAATTGGATGTTGTATTTGGGTTGATATTCTTTAATTAGATTGTTTTCCAGAATAAGCGCATCGAGTTCCGTTTCCACAACAATGAAACGAATATCCTGAATTTGCTTAACCAAAATCGCTGTTTTTGTGTTTTCATGATTCTTGGTGAAATAGGAAGAAACACGCTTCTTTAGGTTCTTTGCCTTTCCTACATAAATTATTTTTCCTCGAACATCAATATATTGATACACCCCCGGAAATTCGGGCAAGGATTTAATTCTAGTTTCAATGGCGTTTTCACTCATTTCTTAACGCAACAAGGAAACGTGACCTGTTATTTTTTTAGCATTGTACGGATTTGCACAAGAGCGATAGGTGAGCACATAGGCATACAACCCGTCTTGACTTGGATATCCATTAAATGTGCCGTCCCAACCTTCGCCGTATTGGGTAGATTCAAATACAAGTTGTCCCCAACGATTAAAAATTTGAAACGTCCAATCAATAATTTCAAAGTCTGTTACAGGCTGAAAAATATCATTAACCTCATCGTTATCGGGAATAAAGGCATTGGGAATATACAGTGAAAATGGTTCAATAATTACCGTACGACGAGCCGTATCCTTGCAGCCAAATTGATTGGAAACAACTTGAATAGGATAATCCGTTCCTTCTATGGTGTAATTGTGCACAAAATCAGATTCAGTACTTGTAAATGAATTATGATCAAAGAAATAAAAATACTCGTATCCCCCAATAGATTCATTGATAAAACGAACGGCCGGGTGGCAAATATCCGTTTTATCAGGATTCACAGAGAACTTGGCTTCCGGACTAGGGTGAACTACCACCAAATCTTGTTTCATCAGATACAATGTGTCGATGCATCCAGCCAAGGTTATCATGGTTAACCCTACGCTGTAACTTCCAATTTCCGAATAAACATGGCTCGGACTAAACGCTGTGGATGTTCCTGAATCACCAAAATCCCAAGAATAAATAGCCGGTGAACTAGCCGTACTTAAATTGACAAATTGAGCAGTGGATGGGGCACATTGCAAAGAATTGACAAATAGAAAATCGATTTCTGGCTCACTATAAACAAAGACGTTCGAAAATACGGTATCTGCACACACATCGTATGAGCCAATGAGCATAACGGGATGATTGCCTGGAGTCAAATATTGAACACCGGAAACATCAATGACATTGGCGGTAGATGGGTTCGCATTCATGCCAAAATCCCACGTATAATTGGTAAAATTTGGACCTGAAACTGTAGCATCAAAATCAAATAATCCATCGGTAATACACAATGAATCGGAATGAATAAAAGACATAACCAACGGTTCATTGATCGTTATGGTGGTAGTTGATGTATCAGAACAACCCAGCGTTGAACTTGAAATTAATTGAACAGTATATGTACCCGGATTTTGAAAAGAATAAACAGGTTCAAATTGTGTGCTTTGATCTGCGGACGTACCGGGAATTCCAAAATCCCATTGAAAATTATACGCATTGACAGAATTATTAATAAAAGGAACCGTTAATCCAATGCATTGTACCAAAGGAGGAACATCAATACTACTCGTCGGCAAGTCAAAAATATAAACAGAATCCGTGTAGCTGGTCACACAATCCCCATCATCCCCATTTATAGTAATGGTTTGAAAACCGGAAGTAGCAAAGGATACATTGTTAACAGAAAGACTGGTTGATGTTAATACAGAAGCATCGGGGTCAAAATTCCATGAAAAATTAGCCCCCGGGTTACTGGTTTGACAAACAAAATCAAATGAATTGTTGATAATACACAAGGAGTCTTGACTTGTCCAGGAAACCGAAAAAGGATTATTAACAATCAGCGACATATATGCGGTATCAGTGCAGGGCTGACCGGGGTTTACAATAACACGTGCCACATAAGAACCAGGAGTCGGATAGGTAAACGTTGGCTCATATAATGAACTTACATCGGCAGTTGTGCCAGAAACACCAAAATCCCAAGCATAATTACTTCCGCCATACGAATTGTTTTCAAAATTAACGGTCAATCCTTGGCAATAAGAAACAAACGTAGCCAATTGCTCCTGAGTTGGTAGAAGAGCTTGGAGGGTAATATTGCAATCGAATACTTTAAAAACAAAATCACGTACCGTTTGACCCACCAGCACTCCGTTTCGGTATTCACGCACCATGACACCAACGACAAACAACCCAATCATATTTGGGTTAACAGTTAGTATTCCAGTAGTTGGATCAATAACTGTGCTTGAACCTGGTCCCAAAGGAGCTTGAGACCCGAATGGACCGATCCACTGCACCGGAAAATAAGGCGGGGCGGGAGCTTGAGACGGTGCAGGATTAGCTGAGGAAGCTCCGGTGAATGGAGTGACGAGCGAATATACCAACACATCACCATCAGGATCCGTTGCTGAATGATCAAACACCAATTCATCATTATTACACAACAAAATCGGTGGATAATTAGTAAATCGTGGACTACTATTCACCGTAAAACCCGTTTCCGAACCAGGAACTTGAGTGGTTAAGGTTAGTCCTGTATCGTCAGGATTTAGCAAATTCGTAATATTGGGCCCACGACAACAACGCTGATAAGAAACAGTATATCCACCAGGAATAGGAGGAAGATTTACCACAATGGTATAAATGGCTCTTTCCACACAAATATTCGTTGGTGGCGTGGCACAAGGGTTTGTAAAAACCAAAGGCAGGACAACGCTTCCGGGAAATGGAACACTGAGATCTTGGACCATGATTCCGGAAGAATTATAAATCGTTAGTTTCAAAGGATTGTCATATTCTGCACCGGTAGAATTACAGTCTCGATAAAGCGTAATGAAAAAACGATATTGATTATTGCCTAAATAATTATAATAAATATCCCCACCGATGATGTGTGAAGCATGAGACTGAAAGCTCAAAAAAAACAAGAAAATAATCAATCGCACGCGCATACGTGAAGTTAGACGTAAAAAAAGCACTTTTGTTATGCTTTTACATAGAAATATTTCATTTACAACTTTCAAAATGATAGATAGAAACAGTAAAAACATCCGGAAATAATTGTACCAATTTTGTCGAATCAACTATTTTTCCTTTTTCGAAATTGGATTTTTCAAATAAGATAGGTCCCAATCCAACTGCTTCAGCAGCCTGATTATAATAATCAATACGTGTAGGATGCTCCGACGAACAAACATTGAAAACACCAAAAAAAGGCGTTTGTACCATCGCTTCAATCACCCGAATGACATCTTCTTGATGCACTAAATTTACTACTTGATTAGGGTTTACATTCTGATTTCTTTTTGCTAAAAAATGTACTGGATGTCTCTTTGGACCAATTAATCCACCCAAACGAAGAATTGTGCTTTTATCTGGTTTACAAGCTGAAACTAGTTTTTCAATTTGTGCAACATCATGAGTTTCGTCTATGGGAGAATGTTCATCAACCAAGCCTGATGTTGGAAGATAAACCCCAATTGAACTAGTATAAATGATGTGCGTATTAGCAGGCAAAAGCTGAATGGTTTGTTTCATCTGTTCCAAAAAATCACTGTCTTTAGTAGGAGGCAACGCAATAATAAACGTGGAACAAGTTGAAAAAAGTGGTCCGTTTTGCTGAAAAACTTCAAGCGTTGAAGTATGAATTCCATGAGACGCTAAAAACGCCTGTTTTTCCTCACTACGGGTGATGCACCAAACAGAATTTCCGGCTTTTTGTAATGATTGAGCTAAAGGAATTCCCAGCCATCCTACCCCCCATAAAACAATCGTGTTTTTCATCTTAGCCTAACAGTAAAAAAGAGATAAAGTTTAATGCGTTCGAGTCATTGACTCTGGCACACAAATGATAAAATCTGCTTTGTTTAGGTGTTCATTATCCAAGGTGTTCAACTGAGTTTGAGTAACCGTAGTAATGGTAATGATTTTCGCCGTTGGTTTTTCTTTTTTTAGGTACCAAAGTATACCTTGATAGAAGTCAGAATGAAAGGCCCCGTTAAAATGAATCATTTTTGAATCTGGTTTACTATTTGCCAAAATAAATTTCGCCATCGTTGCATCTTTGAATGCTTGGGATTCAACCATATTCATCCCCATTGCATGTCCACCCATTTCACGAACAGCGCGATATTGAGAAAGAGTGGTGTCTATAGGAAATTGAATCTCAGCCATTTGGGATTTAATCAGAGAAGATAATGTATCCAATGCTTGTCTGCCTTTTTTAAATAAAAGCGATGCGTATTTTCGTTGCACATTAGAGGCAACACAGGTTAATTGTTTTTCTTTTGCAAAATCAACCAAGGGTTTATAATCGGTGCTGTAATTAGGCCAAAGTCTGCATGAATCTTTAAAGTTTTTTTCATCCATTTTACCTTTCACATACGCATCAAGAATGGCTTGTTGGTCTTGTTCAAACATTTCAAATCCCAGTATGAGATTGGAGTTAAATTTTGTGTACATCGCCTGTGTCAATTCAAGTTGCAACCAGTGTGAAATAGGATTATCATGATACTCACCAAAAAAAACAAAATCCGTTAATAGAGCTTGTTTTTCGATGGCTGCATAATTTGACTTTTTTCCGCTGGAAGTAAATACTTGATAGGCTGGTTTTACTTTTTGTGCGACTACTTCCTGAAGAAATATTAGGAAGGTAAATACTATTAGTATTTTTAAATAATTCATGCTTAAAGATAAAATATAAACTTTTTCAAAAATTACGGCACCAAATGTATTTTTAGTATATTTGAAATAAATCAACTTGGCCGATGAAACAAATGTACATAATCTCTCTATTACTTTTGGTTTTTTTATCCGTGAATAGAGGCTATGCTCAAGGGTTTCAAGTAAATTTTCAGGGCCAAAAACAGCAAGGTATGGGTTGTGCAGGGACCGCAATATTTCAAGATGGTGCAAGTATCTTTTATAATCCGGGATCGGTTGCTTTTTCGAACGAAAACTCTATCAATATTGCTAGTACGCCGATTTTTTCCAATGTCTTATATGTAGATTCTGCCACACAGCAAGCATACAGAACCAAAAATCCGGTCGGAACACCATTTTCAGCATATGGAATTTTTCAAGCACATAAACACGATAAATTAAAATTTGGAATTGCTGCATACACACCTTTCGGTAGCACCGTTCAATGGGAAGAAAATTGGATTGGTCGGTTTGCTCTGACACGATTAGAATTAAAAGCCATTTACATTCAACCTACTTTATCCTATCGCATTGCGGATGTAATCGGAATTGGAGCAGGTTTTATTATTTCCACTGGAAATGTGAATTTACAAAAAGATGTTCCCGTGCAGGACAGCCTTGGAAATTATGGTCACGCCGAATTAGCTGGTAAAGCACTCGGTTTTGGATTTAATGCAGGCATACATTATGATTTGAATAAAAAGCTATCTGTTGGTATCACCTATCGATCGCAAATAAACATGAAAGTGAAAAATGGAGTTGCAACTTTTACTGTACCCCCATCATTAAACTCGAATTTTCCAGACGGAGCATTTACAGGCGCATTGCCGTTGCCTAATGTTACCACTCTTGGGTGGGCATACAAAGCAACTAAAAAATGGCACTTTGTCTTAGATATTAATTACGTTGGATGGAAAGCATATGATACATTAGCATTTGATTATGAGAAAAATACAACGTCTCTATTAGACACAAAGTCGGCGCGGAATTATAATAGCATTTTTGCTTTTAGAGGTGGGGCAATGTTTAAGGCAAATGAGAAATTAGATCTGCGATTGGGTTCAGGATTTGGTTTTTCTCCAGTACCGGATGCTAGTGTTACACCAGAAACACCAGATGCAAATCGCTTTTATTTCACTGGTGGGCTTTCTTATCGCTTTACAGAAAAATTCTCGATAGACGCGTCTATTTATTATACCCAATTAAAACGAACTGCACAAAATGCAGAAACAAATTTATACGGTACTTATAGAACAAAAGCAGTTGCTCCGGGATTTTCATTAATTTATAAATGGTAAGATGAATCGAATAATTACCTCCATAAGTATAGCGGCATTTACGGTCTTAGCAGTTTTTTCTTGTAAACCAAAATACGAAGAACCTACTTTTTCCAAAGGTGAAATAGATCCATCTCGCTTCGTCATGATTGGAGGAGGGCATGTAGCAGGATACATGAATGACGGTTTATATTTCGAAGGGCAGGAAAATTCGCTAGCCAATATTATCGCTCGTCAATTAGCAAAAGTCGGAGGGGGAAATTTCAATCAGCCTCTGGTTGATCAGTCATCCATTGGAATTAGTTCAAACTTGCTTTCACCGATGAAATTAGGCTACAAGACAGATTGTAAAGGGGTAACATCTCTCTCGCCTATTCGGATTGCTGCACAGGGAGACTTAGGTGTTTTCAATCAAAACATTTATTCAACCAATGCTCTTTTTGGAAATTATGGAATCCCTGGATTAAAGCTAGCGGATGTTTTTAGCTCTAATTCCAATCCGTTTTTTACTCGAATGGCTTCTTCGATTAGTGCCAGTATTATGGATGATGCATTTGCTTCCCAACCCACTTTTTTCTCTTTATTTTTAGGATTGGAGGAGGTTTTGTCGTACGCAAAATCGGGAGGTACAACTGAATATATCCAACCGGATATTTTGTTTGCGAGTGATTATGAACAAGTTTTGTTAACTGCTACGGCAAATGGAGCAAAAGGAGTGCTTGCGACTATTCCAGATGTTAGTGAAATGCCTTATTTCACCACTATTCCTTGGAACGGATTAACTTTAGATGCAGCAAGTAATACCACATTGAATTCAATTTATAATCCGTTGGGATATTATTTTACTGTTGGCAGTAATCCGTTTATGATTGTAGATTCAACTGCTAATGCTTTTGCAGTGAGACAAATACTTCCAACGGAATTACTTACTTTGAGCCTTCCTTTGGATTCAGTTAAGTGCAATCAAATGGGTGTTTTATTTCCCATTCGTGACGAATTTGTTTTGGATGCTGGTGAATTACAATATTTGCGAAGTGTAATCGCCGAATACAACCAAGTTATCAGAGATTTGGCGGCAAAATATAACCTTGCTGTTGTAGATGTATATGATTTTTCAAAGAATCTCAAATCAGGTTTTGTATACAATGGAGTAACAATGAGTTCTAAGTTTGTTTCAGGAGGAGCCTATTCCTTAGATGGAATTCATTTCAATGCCAAAGGAAATGCTTTGTTGGCCAATGAATTTATCAAATCCATTAATTTAAAATATAAATCACGCATTCCGCAAGTGGATGCAAATGCTTTTAATTCAACTTTGTTCCCTTAATTAATTATTAACTATGAAAAAAATTACTTTATTTTTCGGTTTACTACTTACTGGTGCTGCTTTTTCACAATCTCCATGTGCCACTGGAAGGTATGCATCCGATGTGTTTGCAAACTTCACCACAACGAGTGATGTAACCTATGGACAAAATAACTCTTGGAATGGTGCCGCAACAACACTAAAACTCGATATTTATCAACCCACAGGTGATACAGAAACAAACAGACCCTTACTTTTATTAGTACACGGAGGTAGTTTTATTGGTGGTTCAAAAACAGACGGGGACATGGTAACCATGTGTCAGAAATTTGCCAAAAAAGGATATGTAACAGCATCCATTGATTATCGTTTAGGGTTTTTTCCGTTCGATTCAGCGAATGCAGTAAAAGCAGTAGTGCGCGCTACGCAAGATTTAAGAGCTGCCATCCGATTTTTCTATAAAGACAAACAAACAACAGACACCTATAAAATTGACACAAACCATATTTTTATTGGTGGTAGCTCGGCTGGTGCAATTACAGCTCTGCATGTTGCTTATTTAGATCAAGAATGCGAGATTGCTGATTATTTAAGTCCAAGTGTTATTGCTGGGTTGGGGGGATTAGAAGGAACAAGCGGAAATCCAGGTTATTCATCAAAAGTACATGGTGTATTAAACGGATGTGGTGCTTTGGCGAGATATAGCTGGTTAGAAGCAGGAGATATTCCATTAGCATCGGTTCATGGAACCAATGATGGAACTGTAAAATACAATCGCGGAATAGTGAATCCGGGTACACCATTAATGTATTTAGACGGTAGTAGAATGATACATGAAAGAGCTTGTGCAGTTGGGGTAGAAAATCAATTTTATACTTTCCCAGGCGCACCTCACGTTCCATATGCAGGAAACGCTGCATATATGGATACAACGGTTAATTTCTTTAGGGATTTTTTAATTAAACAATTGGGTTGTACAGATAATATACTACAGCCAGAAAATGATCGCATGCAAGCTGCTGTTTTATATCCAATAAATTATTGTGATGGAACACCGGTTGATGAAGTTTGTCCGCTTTCATTAATTAACGTTATTACCTCTGAAAACATGGTTGTTTTTCCAAACCCAGCTACTGATGAGATTACCCTAACATTGCATGATAACGCCAGTCATTCTGTAATTATCAAAGATATGATGGGAAGAAACGTTTTAGAAAACAATGAAGCAACTGGTTCAACAATATTCAATATATCTAAATTGAAATCAGGAAACTACTTAGTGATTGTTGATAATCTTCACACAACAAAATTGATTAAAAACTAACTTTTCGTCAAATGAAACTCGGTATTATTGCATTATTCATTTTATTTGCTTCATCTAAATCTTTTGGTCAAACCATTCAACCTAAAATGGAACCAAAAACAAGTACATATAAAGAAACGGAGAAGAAAATAATAACAGCCAAGCCAATTAGTGAATCTAATTCAATTAATAAACCGAGTTCAAAAGATAAAGTACGAGTTAAAAAACTACCTATCCGAAAAGAAGTTGAAATTAGCGAGCCATTAAAACATGATTAGTAGAGCACTCATATGCATTCTTTTTTCATCACTTTTTAGCGGTGTCTATGCTCAATCATTTACAGAAGGGTTTGAGAATATTGCAACTTTAACTGATTGGTACATTCAAAATAACAGTGATTCTCCTGATCTAGATTGGGGCGCTGGAGACATTACTGTTTTTCAGGCACAAGCGGGTACTAGTGGATCTTATTTATCTGTGAATTATCAAAGTTCACTGTCTTCTTTACCAGCCACATTGAGCAATTGGTTATTTGCACCTACGCGGACTTTAAATAATGGAGACATTATATCCTTTTATACAAGAACGACAGGTGGAAGTCCTGTTTATCCTGACAGGTTGGAAGTTCGGTTAAGCACTGCGGGAAACGGAACAGACCCTGGTACAACAGCTACTTCAGTAGGAACGTTTACTACTTTGCTTCTAACCGTTAACCCATCATTAACCACAACGGCATATCCAACTGGGTGGACACAATATTCCGTAACAATTTCAGGGTTAAACGGACCTACAAATGGAAGAATTGCTTTCCGCTATTTTGTTACCAACGGTGGCCCGAGCGGATCCAATTCAGATTATATTGGTATCGATAGTTACAGTTATACTTCTGTTGCTACATCTCCAATTAATGATGTTTGCTCCAATGCGATTAACCTGACTCAAGGTTCAACTTGTGTCACCACATCGGGTACGGTTATGAATGCCACACAATCGATTGCTGGATGCTCAGGCACGGCAAATAATGATGTTTGGTATAAATTTACTGCGAATACTACGGGGGCGTTAATTACAACAGAAGGGTCAGCAGAATTTGATGCTGTTTTCCAAGTATATTCAGGAAATTCATGTGCCGCTCTCAATTCACTTACATGCGTTGACAATACTTTTGAAGGGGAAATTGAAACTACCACTTTAACTGGTTTAATTCCAGGTCAAACCTATTATATTAGAGTATATGATTGGTTGGATGGAATTCCTAATACCATGAATTTTACAATTTGTGTAGTTGACTTTACTCCTTGTGTATTATCTCAACCAATTGGGTCTATATTAGAAAATGAAGGCTGTGGAATTGATGCCAATGGAGGCTGTAATTCTACTCCGAATGCTTATCAACCGATTACCTGTGGCGAAACAGTATTCGGAAATGCATGGGCGACAAATGGGAATCGGGATTTAGATTGGTACCAATTTCAACTTGTTGAACCGGGTATAGTTACTTGGTCTGCAAAAGCTGAATTTCCCTATAATTTATATATTGTTGACATTACCAATTGTGCAAATCCGGCTATCTTGGCTACCGCCAGTTTTATGGCATGTGAGAATGGTTCCGTATCGTATACATTGAATACCCCTGCAAATTATGTCGTTTTAATAGCTCCGAATACTTTTAATGGGTATGCATGTGGAACAACAAACGACTATTGGGCAACATTAACCCTCCCAAGTACACAGGCTGCACTCACTAGCTCGCAAAATTTCATTTGTGCCAATGATTCATCAACTATCACCGGAAATCTAACTGGTAACTATGAATGGTATTACGTTGGAAATTCTCAAAGCATCGCCTCAGGAAATGAATTTTATTTATCTACGGAACAAGGGTTGTATGCAAATTACACAAATGGAAACGGTTGTAACAGTTTAACTGATACTATTTCTGTAACTGTCTTTCCTTTGGATGATGCCACTTTTTATTATCCAACTAATACGGTTTGCGTTAATGCTCCCAATTTAACTCCTGTTATTGTCATGATCCCACCGTTTGGATATTTTAGTTCCAACCCTCCAAACTTGGTGTTTTCAGACAACTTTTTAGGTGAAATTGATATGAATCAAGCGATTGAAGGTAACTACATGATTACTTTTCAAACGGACGGCATTTGCCCAAACTCCTATTCTCAATACCTTACTATCACATCCAATCCGGCCGCCGATTTTTCTTACGAAGATTCACTCATATGTAATTCTGCCGGCAATCAAGCGGTTGTGTTAAATGCTAATTCATCAATTGGTGTGATTAGTGCAAACTCTACACTTATTGATGTTAATCAAAATACGGGAGAAATCAATCCATTGAACAGTTCGAATGGGACCTATTATGTTTACAATACCATTCCGGCATCTGGAAGCTGTTCTGCTGTTATTGACTCTTTTAAGGTTCAAATAATTGGGCCAGTAATTGATTTTCCCGTAATAGATACACTTTGTCCAAATGAACCCATCTTTGATTTAGTGGCAACACCACTTGGGGGGGTGTTTTCTGGAAGCTCCGTTTCAAATAATCAATTTAATCCATCATTAGGATCTTCTGTCGTAAATTATTCTGTAACAGATGAAAATGGCTGTAGCGCCAGTAAATCTATAGAATTTATGGTTGAAACGCTGCCTACCCTATCATTTGGTGAATATCCTGATCAATGCGCCAATTCAGGGTTACTGGAGCTAAACCTTGGTGTTCCAGCTGGTGGAAATTACTCCGGAAATAATGTACAGAATAATTTCTTCAATGTTAACGCTGGATCTATAGGCGGAAATTCGTTTTACTATACCTATCAAACTAGCAACGGGTGCACGGATTCTATTCAAGGCATTGTCATTGTTCGGGCCACTCCGACAATTAATTTCAATACTATTCCTTCAACCTGCGATACAACATTGAATATTCAACTTGGTGGGGTGAGTCCTATTGGTGGTGTTTTTGAAGGGGAAGGAGTAACAAATGGAATTTTTTATCCCTCAACAGTAGGTGTAGGAACTTATGTAATTTCCTATACGTTAACAATAAACGGTTGCAGCTCTACAGCGGAACAAAACCTAATCGTAGATGATTGCGCAAGAATTATCGAAAACCAACTTTTATTTTCAATCTCCCCGAATCCATCAACTGGATCAATAACCATTTTAAGTCCTATTCCATTAGATCAAATTCAAATTTTAACTGTTGATGGGAAAATGGTAAAGAACCTAACGCAACTAGAATCAAATTCCTTGACCATATATGATTTGGCACCTGCCACTTATTTTATTCAATTGAAAAGTGGAGAATTATCCTCGCATTATCAATTGATTGTACACTAATTTTGACATGAAATCTTTCCAATTACTTGGGCAAATAATAGTATGCCTTTTTTCTGTTTTTTCTTGTTTTGGACAGCTAAAACAAATAGATCATCAAGCCTATTCAGGATGGAAAAAACTAGAGAAACAACAATCTTCTCCAACAGGTTTGTGGACTACATATGAAATTAATCCACTGAAGGGAGATGGGTTTTTATATTTTTATAATCAAACTACAACTAAACTTGATTCTATTGAGCGAGGAAAAGATGCTAAAATTTCTTTTCAAGAGGATTTTATTGCATATAAAATTACTCCCGGTTTCGATACGTTGCGGTCTTGTGAGCTAAAAAAAATAGACAAAAAGAAATGGCCCAAGGATACACTTAGTATATTCTTAACAGCGAAAGATACAACGATAAAAATCCCAAAAATTAAAACGTTCTCTATCGGTGAAGAAGCAAACTTATTAGCCTACACAACCGAAAAAATAGAGAAAAAAACAGTTGCCAAAGACAAAAAACGGCTACCTAAAAAAAAGAAAATAACCAAAGAAATACCCTCTGATGGATTTCCCTTTTATCTATTCAGTGGAAACAAAGGACAACTATTTCAGGATGATCATGTTACAGAATATTCCATTTCAAAAAAAGGAAATTACGTAGCTTACATAAAACATGAAAAGGAAAAAGCGGATTCATTTCAATTCATGTTATATCACACAAAAGAAGCCAAATCAACACCCATATTATCAGCAAAAACCGCCATTCAATTACCCGTTTGGAATGAGTCTGAATCAAAAATGGCCTTTTTATTTTCCAGTGATACAACTAAATCAAAACAACATCAATTAGCCTTAATCGATTTATCGACATTAAAATCTACTATTTATGGAGATTCAACCGATGTGTTTTTCGGAAATAAAAACGGAATTTCAGAACATCGAACACCGGTCTTCACGAACAACGAACAATTTTTATTTTTTGGAAAATCCCCACGAACGGAACCAGAAAAAAAAGATACCTTACTCGAATCAGAAAAACCAAAATTAGATATTTGGCATTATCAAGATGAATATTTACAACCTCAACAACTCCTCAATTTAAAAAAAGACGAAAAACAAAATCAACTTTGTCTTTTAAATTTGAAAACAAATCATATGGTCGAACTGTCCAACGATACGTTGAATGTTGAGTCCACTAGCAATTTGATTGGAAATTACATACTAGGACGATCCAATGAAAAATACAAAATTGAAGCGCAATGGAGCTCCCCCTCCAGATCTGATTTTTATCGAATATCTATAATTGATGGTAAAATTGAACCAATCATTCACGGAATATATTATCCAGGTTCCTTCTCCCCTCGTGGAAATTATTTTAGTTATTTTGAACCAGTTAAGGAGGAATATCACCTCATTGATTTAAATAAAAAGAAGGATGTATGTATCACTTGCTCAGAAAAAAATACAAATTGGAACGAAGATATCAATGGTATGCCAATGAAAGCCGGACCTATTGGTGAAGTAGGATATACATCTAACGAGGAAGGATTTATTTTTCGGTCTGAATTTGATGTATGGCATTTCGATATCAAAAAAGAAACGTTAACCTCATTAACTGAGAAAGAAGGGGAACGTTCAAAAGTTCGATTGGAACCGGTATTATGGAATTACGACTCTGTATATGTTGATTTCGATAACATATATTTCAAAGGATTCAACACCGTATCCAAAAATGAGTCTATCTATCAATTTGTGGAGCATGACGGCCATACCGACCTTAAACAAATGTGGGAAGGTGCATGTTCAATTCAATTCCTTAATCGAACGAAGGATAAAAAAGCCATCTTACTGCGAAAATCAACCGTTAGCCAATATCCGGAGTTAACCTTACTAAATTCAAATTGGGAAAATGAAAAGGTTATTTCAACTACCAATCCTCAACAAAAAGACTATGTGTGGTCAACAGTTGAATTGACTAAATGGAAAAGTTATACAGGTATTGAATTAGAAGGATTAATTTATAAACCTTCAGATTTTGATGCATCAAAAAAATATCCCCTAATTCTTTATTACTATGAATTGAATTCGGATGGATTATATAATTATCATGCTCCTCGTCCCACAGCGAGTATTATCCATCCAACAGAATATGCGTCAGCCGGCTATATCGTGTTTATTCCAGATGTTCGTTATAAACCAGGCTATCCAGCTAAAGGAGCGTTTGATTGCATCATGAGTGGTACAGACCATGTACTTAAATTATATAAAAATATAGACTCAACGCGGATGGGACTGCAAGGTCAAAGCTGGGGAGGATATCAAACCGCACAGTTGATTACCATGACAAAAAGGTATGCTGCCGCCATGGCTGGAGCGCCTGTTGGCAACATGTTCTCAGCATATGGTGGCATTCGTTGGGGAAGTGGATTGAGTAGGCAATTTCAATATGAAAGTACACAAAGTAGAATTGGGAAAACTATTTGGGAGGCTCCCGAACTTTATTTCGAAAACTCCCCTCTCTTTCATTTACCAAAAGTTTCAACACCTCTACTTATTATGCATAATGATCAAGACGGAGCAGTACCATGGTATCAAGGAATAGAATTGTATACAGGAATGCGGCGGTTGGGCAAGCCTTGTTGGTTACTTAATTACAATGGCGATGATCATAATTTAACTAAACTGGCTAACAAAATAGATTTGAGTATCCGTATGCGCCAGTTTTTCGATTATTATTTATTAAATAAATCGATGCCTGTTTGGATGTCAGATGGATTACCCGCAATTGAAAAAGGTAAAAACCTCAACTATGATCTCAAGAAGGAATAGAAAAATCATATTAATTGTATCGTTGGTTATACTTACAATAACAATTACCGTACTTTCCTTACTACCGGCAAAATCATCTCTTAACTTGGGCGAAAAGGATAAGTTATCCCATTTTCTAGCCTATTTTGTTTTAACTATTCCTGTATTTCTACTGAAGAAAATTAGTTGGGAAAGTAGTTGGATAGTATTAATTTTAATCATCTATGGTCTATTGCTTGAATTTCTTCAAGGGTTTGTTCCAGGTCGTGTATCCAGTTTACTAGATGGATTTGCAAATACCAGCGGAGTACTTTTGGGCGTATGCGCAGCAATTATCCAACAAAAAATATATGAAAAAAGGTAAAGCAATTGGACTAGGAGGAATTTTCATCAAGTTTAATGATCCAGAAAAGATGAAAGACTGGTATCAGGAAATTTTAGGCCTCGATACAAATGAATATGGAATATTATTTTCTTTTAATGGGTATGATGAACCTAAAGGATATTTGCAACTAGGAACCTTTTCGATAGATTCAAATTATTTCGGTTCTCCAAATCAAACCTATATGCTAAATTTTAGGGTAGATGACCTAACTCTATTATTGATTCAT
The DNA here is from genome assembly GCA_964612725.1 of uncultured Lishizhenia sp. Lineage (GTDB taxonomy): Bacteria > Bacteroidota > Bacteroidia > Flavobacteriales_D > Crocinitomicaceae > UBA952. Next base: position 60,830 of record CAZTFG010000002.1, read on the forward strand.
TTGAAGCAGAAAAATGTGACAATCCTGGATGATATTGAAAGTTATGAATATGGTAAATTTCTACATATTTCAGACCCAGAAGGAAATCGTATTGAATTATGGGAACCCATTGACACGGCTTTTGAAAACGAAACACAGGTTCAAATGTGTTAAGAAAATTAATAAAAATACCTTTTTATGATTAGATTATTATTCCTTGTTTTACTTTTTGTTTCTTGTAACCAACGTGAGGTAAAAAAAAGAAATACAACAAATATAGAAACAAACAAACTTAAAAAAACGATTCGAAATATTAGTAAAAGTGTTGTTTCTACCGATAGTATAAAGGTTCTTATCAGCAAATTTGATTACTTAACAGGGTACAAACAAGCAACCAATTACCCAACTTCCTCCATTTTCGGCGATTTCTATGGAGATGGGAATAAGGATATTGCTGTACTTGTAAATAACGGTCTTTCATTGGAAATAGTAGTTTTCAACTTTAATAATAAACTAGCAGCACATATTATTGGTAGCGGAAATGATAAGGTAAAATCGAACTTGTATTTTTCCGAAATTTTCACTGCCGTTGAGCCAAATGTGGTATTATGGTCTAATTACGATACGGATTATATTCGTTTTGAGGATGTCCAAGAAAAAGATAAAATCAAGTTGTCACATAATGCCATTTTTGTTCATTTCAAAGATAAATGCGGTGGCGGATTTATTTATTGGAAAGATGGTGCGTTCCATTGGTTAGACCAATTTTAATAATGAATAGAGCAACTAATGGACAATTCAAACAACTCAAAATGTTAAATTATCACTAAGTGGGTTTAATAATAACTTAACATACCGATAATAACTTCATTACGTGACTGCTGTTTCTTTGCATCAGTAAAAATTCGCTATGAAAAATTGGTATTTGTTCCTTATTGTTGCCGTTTCACCCCTCTTTGTTTACGCGCAAAATGGTATATTATCTGGAAAAGTTGTTAACCAAACAACTGGAGAAAAAATCGAGATGGCTCGAATAAAAATCGAGGGACTGAACAAAGGAGGATTTACGGATAGTGTGGGAGTTTACACTATTTCTGGAATAAAATCAGGAACGTATGTAGTTACTTGTACGGTTGATCAAATGGGTACGGATACGTTAAAAAACATAACCATCAATGCCGGGGCAACTACTACACTCGACTTCCAATTAAAAAGTTCTATTAAAACGCTTACTGATTTCAATATTGCGGTTCAAAAAAATAAAGAATCAGTTAATGAAACTGAAAAAATGAAGCAAAAAAATGCTTCAGTGATGGAAATTATTGGAAAAGAAACCTTTAACAAATCGCCTAATGCCAATGCAGCAGAAATTTTCAAACGGGTGAGTGGAGCTAGCGTTCAAGATAATAAATTTGTGGTGGTGCGTGGATTGAGTGACCGTTACAATTTCGCCTTAATCAATGGGGCATCACTACCAAGTTCTGAGAGTGATCGCAAGGCATTTTCTTTTGATTTATTTCCGGCTAACATGATTGATAATTTGATGATAACAAAATCTGCAACTCCAGATATTCCAGGTGAATTTGCTGGAGGAGTTATCAATATCAATACTACTGAACCAAAATCTAAGAATTTTCAGAATATTCAGCTAACTACTGCATACAATACCCTTAGTACTTTTAAAAACTTCACTACCTATTCCGGTGGATCCACAGACTTCTTGGGATATGGAACATCAGCACGTTCAATTCCTGAAGGATTACCTTCAACGGAACAATTTAATTTGTTGAGTAACCAAGAAAAAGCTGATTACGCAAAATTGATAAATCCTTCTTGGGGAACCAAAAATCGTACAGCTCTACCAAATTTAAATTTACAATACTCTTTAGGTAGATCTGTAGAACTAAAAGATTCCTCAAATTTCGGATATGTGTTAGCGTATAGCTATCAAAACAATTTCACAGCGAATCAAATTACAAGAAGAGAATTTGAGGAGCAAGCAACAGGTGTTGTTACAAAAAATGAATTAAAAGATTCTGCTTTTACTCAATCAATTGTAAGCAGCGCGATGGCTAATTTCAAGTATTCATTTGGTAAAAAAAATAGCATCCAATTCAAAAATCTATACACTGTAAACTCAGATGACAAAGTAAATATTCGTCAAGGAAAACGCGACATGGACATTGAATCCGTTTACAACGAAAAATCAACTAACTTATGGTATACCCAAAGCAATTTGTTTACCAGTCAATTACTTGGTAATCATGAATTGAAAAATAAACTTAAAATCAATTGGGTAGGTGGATTTAGTTTAGTCAAAAGAGATATTCCATTCTTAAGAAGAACTGTTTATCAGCAAGTGGATACTACTCTACCGTATTTTGCCGTAATTCAAAACAATGATATCACAACCTTGGGTGCAGGAAACATGTTTTGGTCTACACTTTCTGAACAAAACTACAATGCTCGTTATGATGTGTCTAAATTAATTGAAATCGGTAAAACTAAAAATGATTTTAAAGTTGGTGGAATGCATCAATACAGAACTCGTTCCTTTTCGGCTCGAAATTTAGGTTTTTCGAAATATGATCCTGCAGGTAGTGCAAGCTTCAATTCCAATTTACTACTTCTTCCAAGTGATCAAATTTTCGCTCCAGAAAACTTAGGATTAATGTCCAATGGAGATGGTGGATTTAAATTAGAAGAGGGTACCAATGTGGATGATAGTTATCAAGCTTCCTCACTTTTAAACGCAGGTTTTGCGATGGTTGACTCAAAACTTTCTGATAAATTTCGAGTGATAACGGGCGTTCGTTTGGAAGCATATAATCAAGTATTTAATTACGTTGAATTTGGATCTAACTTAGCTCAACACATTGACACAACCGTTATTGATATACTACCTTCCATAAACCTTGTTTATTCACCAATTAAGAAATTCAATTTACGTGCTAGTGCCTCTCAAACCGTTTCAAGGCCAGAATTCAGAGAGCTTGCGCCTTTCGCTTTTTACAATTTCTTAAACGACAACCTAACTTCTGGAGATCCTAATTTAAAACGTGCAAAAATCAATAATTTCGATTTACGTGCGGAATACTTCCCAGGAAAAGGTCAAATTATTAGTCTATCTGGTTTTTACAAACAATTTTATAATCCAATTGAATTACTCCTAAGAACTGGTACAAGTGGTACGCCAGAATTGTATTATGACAATGTTGGAAATGTTAATAGTTATGGGGCAGAATTAGAATACCGTATGAATTTAGGTTTCATTAAATCCCAAGATACGGCTTCAATTTGGAAGAATTTCACTATTTACACCAATGCCGCTTTAATCCGATCTAAAATGGACCTTAGTGCTTTTGCTGGTCAAGCAGAATATGTAAATGTAGCCCGACCACTCCAAGGCCAATCACCTTATTTAATCAATGCAGGTATCTACTTTACAGAACCAAAAACACAAATTTCATTTAATGCGTCTTATAATGTAGTTGGGCAACGGATTGCCATTGCAGGAAGTATCCAAGAGCCTAGTGTATGGGAAAATAGACGTCATGTTATTGATTTACAACTTGTTAAAAACTTTAAAGACAAGTTTGAAATCAAACTTAATGTAAAAGACTTATTAGCACAAGATCTTGTTTTCTTCCAAGATATTAATAAAAACAAAAGATATGATCTTGGGGTAGATAATACTTGGCAAGAAATAACTTTTGGTCAAACTATTTCCCTTAGTTTGAAGTATAATTTCTAAAAGTATTTTACTTATTATATTTAATTCAATAGCTGGCATTGTCAGCTATTTTTTTTTGTGAATTCTTCAAGTGAAGTAAAATTCCTTCTTAAAAATGGATTTTGATTACCCTTTATTCTGCGTAATTGACAATAAACCAGTTCTAGTGTTAAATTAATGTTGCTTCGGGTTAATAATCAATTAAATAACATTTAAGAATGCCATAACGCGATGTCCATATAAACAAAGGAACTTTGCTACAATAAAAATCATAACATGAAAAAAATTTATTTATCACTTGTTTCGGCATGTTTAACAATGGGGTTAAACGCGCAAGATGCTTTTTGGACACCAACCACCTACAAAGGGGCTTTTCCAGTAACAGACAATACGCCTGCTACGGATTGGACTAACGGATGGACAAATTTTGATGCAGAAAACACGGTATATCCAGCAACGGTTACTACTGCTTCTGCGGATATTACAACTAATACAACATGGACTGGAGTTGTTTTATTGCAAAATAAAATTTATGTGAAAAATAATGCAACATTAACAATTGCTCCTGGAACAATCATTCGTGGTGATAAAGCAACACAGGGTTCTTTAATTATTACTCGTGGTGCAAAACTAAATGCACAAGGTACTGCTGCTCAACCGATTGTTTTTACTTCAAATGAAGCAGTAGGAAATAGAAATGAAGGAGACTGGGGAGGAATTGTGTTGTTAGGTTTAGCAAGAAACAACCAACCTGGAGGAGTTGCAAACATTGAAGGTATTGTTCCTACAACGGATACCCAATATGGTGGTGCTTTTGATAATGATAATTCAGGATCATTAAAATACATTCGAATTGAATTTGCAGGAATTGCACTAGAGCCAAATAAAGAAATAAATGGTATTACGTTTGGTTCTGTTGGATCTGCAACTACAGTTGATTACATTCAAGTATCTCATTCAGGAGATGATTCTTTTGAGTGGTTTGGAGGTACAGTAAACTGTAAACACATTATTGCTTACCGTGGATTAGATGACGATTTTGATACGGATTTTGGATACCGTGGAAAAGTTCAATTTGCTTTATCTATCAGAGATAAAGATATTTCAGATGCTGCTGGCGATTCTAATGCTTTTGAATCAGATAACGATGCTGCTGGTTCAACAGCACAACCTAAGACAATGCCTATTTTTTCTAATGTTACGTTAGTTGGACCAAAAAGTGATGGTTCAGTTGCCCTACCAGTAGGTGAAAAATTTGAAAAAGCTTTTCGTTTAAGAAGAAATACATCTACATCAATTTTAAACTCATTAGTTACAGGATGGGAAAAAGGACTATCAATTGAAGGAACTCCTGTTGTTAATAATGTTAATGGTGATTCTCTTGTTTTCTCAACTAATATATTGACCAATTTTGCTACACCATCATGGTCTACCTCTAATACAAACACAGTTTATAACGCTGGAACTAGTGGCGGGGCTGCATCAACTTCTTCATTTTACACGTCTTTTTGGGGTGTAGATGGAAATGATTCAACACAAACCTTAGCTCAAGTGAACTGGGTAAATATTTTCGCTCCACTTGGAACAACTCCTGATGCTCGTTTAGCAAATGGTTCTTCAGCAGCAACAGGAGCTTCATTTACAAATCCTAAATTTTTCAGTGTTGCTGCACCGACGGCTTCTACTTCATCTGTTACATACTGCCAAAATGAAACGGCATCTGCTTTATCAGCAACCGCAACTTCAGGTAATTCATTAAAATGGTATGATGTTGCAACAGGTGGAACAGCATTACCTGCAGCACCGGTTCCGAATACGTCTGCCCCTGGAACATACAGTTATTATGTATCTCAAGCTAATGCAAATAACGACGAAAGCGTACGTGTAGCAATTACTGTAACGGTGAATGCTTTACCTTCTACTCCAGTTATTACCACAAATGGTGCAACTTCATTCTGTACAGGAGGATCAGTTGAATTAACATCAAGTGCTTCAACAGGAAATGCATGGTCAACTGCTGCAACTTCACAAGCAATTACAGTTACATCTTCTGGATCATATTCTGTTACTGTTACAGATAACAATGGTTGTTCTGCTAGCTCGGTTGCTACAACTGTGAACGTAAGTAACGCTCCAGCACCAACAGTATCAGCTTCAGCTACTCAAGCTTGTTCAGGTGAAACTATTACATTGACTTCTTCGCCTGCAGATTCATACACATGGTCAACGGGTGAAACTACACAAGCAATTACGGTTTCTACTTCTGGAACCATTTCCGTAACAACAACGAACGCAGACGCTTGTGCTGGTGTAGGTCTTTCAACACCTGTAACAATTACGTTTACTCAAACTCCTACCGCTCAAGGTGCTTTCACAGCGAATGGTAATGTTGCTACTTTCACGAATACATCTACAGGTGCAACAGCATACTCTTGGGATTTTGGAGATTTCACAAATTCATCGGCTTCTGCTCCAGTTCATGCTTTTGCAGCGAATGGTAACTACCAAGTTGTATTAACGGCAATCAATGGTAATTGTACAGATACAACGGTATTAACTGTTGCAATTACAGTAAGCGTTGAAGAATTAATTGGATTAGGTAACATCAATTTATATCCAAACCCAGCTGCTGAAGCAATAACAGTTTCTTTTGATAACCAATTAGGAAATTCAGTTGAAATCAGTTTAGTTGATGCCTTAGGTCGTTCAGTTGTAACAGAATCAATTCAATCAGTAGGTTTAACTGAATTTGGTTTGAATCTTTCAGCTATCACCAATGGTATGTATACATTACAATTGACTTCAAACAATAACACGATTTCGAAAAAGGTTATTGTAAGAAAATAATTCCTTGATAATTAATTAAGAGCTGGGTATAAACTACTCAGCTCTTTTAATATAAATAGAACCATGGAAAATTATAAAGGGCATACGATTTTAATTGTGGATGACGAGCCAGATATTCTAGAGTTCGTATCGTACAATTTAAAAAAAGAAGGTTACAAGGTATTTACTGCAGCCAATGGAGAGGAAGGAATTCTTCTAACGCAGCAAATTCAGCCCTCTCTAATTATTCTTGATGTAATGATGCCCAAGATGGACGGGATAGAAGTCTGTCAGGTTATTAGAAAGGACCTTCATCTGAATCAACCAATTATTGCATTTCTTACTTCCCGCGCTGAAGATTATGCACAAATTGCTGGTTTTGAAGCAGGTGCCGATGATTACATCACCAAACCCATTCGTCCTAGATTATTATTAAGTAAAGTAGAGTCTTTACTAAGAAGACTACATAAAAGCACTCCTATTGTTCCCAATCCCGCGAGCAACCTCATTATTGATCGTGAAAAGTTTTCCATTCAACTCGACGGAAAGAAAATTATATTGCCGAAAAAAGAATTTGAACTGTTAGAATTATTATCAAGTCGACCAGGAAAGGTTTTTAATAGAGACCAAATTTTAAGTATTGTGTGGGGAAATGACACCATAGTTGGGGAAAGAACGATAGATGTTCATATTCGAAAATTGCGAGAAAAGCTAGGAGATGTGTATATTCGTACTGTTAAAGGCGTCGGATATACGTTTAGCGAATAATGAAAGAAATCAAACCTAGTATTAGTATCTTTATCGGAAGTGTTTTGATTGCACTTCTCTCTTTTTTCTTGCTAGGGTTATTGACCTTTATTTCTGAAAAAAACTCATGGATTAGCTTAGTTGTTATTTCATGCTGCATCGGACTTTTCTCATTCATTTTAGTTCGTTTTTTTATTTTTCGTCTTGTTAGAAAAAGACTAGGGATAATTGTAAAGAATATTTTATCTGCCAATTCAGAAAACTTCATGAAAACATCGGTTTCTATGGACACCATGATTGATCAAGTAGAATCAGAAATTGAAGGGTGGGAAATTGAAAAAATCAAAGAAATAGATAAATTGAAGGAACAAGAAGCCTTTCGACGAGAGTTTTTAGGAAATTTATCACACGAATTAAAAACACCTATCTTCTCCATCCAAGGATATATTTTAACCTTACTGGAGGGTGGATTAGATGACCCAAACGTGAATAAGTTATTCCTTGAGCGAGCCTCAAAAGCTACCGAAAGGATGGTTAATATCGTGGATGATCTCGATCAAATTACGCGCATTGAAGCAGATTCATTAAAATTAGATATCCGGCCTTTTGATATGATCGAATTGGTACAAGACGTAATTGAATCATTGGAACAAGCTGCAAAAGAAAAAGAGATTACTATCCAAATTAAAAAAGAAAGCAATGCTATTGTTGAAGCGGATAAAAACAAAATTTCCCAAGTACTTACGAATTTACTAAGTAATTCTATTTTTTATGGGAATGTGAAAGGTACTACCACCATTGGAATTGAAAATGTTGAAAATTATACATTTATTACAGTGGCAGATAATGGTCCGGGGATTGAAGAAATTCATTTAAATCGTTTGTTTGAACGTTTTTATCGGGTAGAAAAAAGTAGGAACCGAAATGAAGGCGGTTCAGGGTTAGGATTAGCCATCGTGAAACATATTTTAGAAGCACACGGACAATCTGTAACCGTTAAAAGTGAGGTAGGGAAGGGAAGTACATTTTCTTTTACTCTCAATCGATCAAAGAACAATACAGTAGGACTTTTCTCATCGAGAGGAGTTCAAATAAAATAAGGTTCCATTTAACAGAAAATCGGTATTTTTTTAAGTTACTTGAAATATCAGTATCTTAGTTGAAAAATTGATTCAAGTGTACTTTAAATTCATTTTTTTTCTATTCCTATTATTCGCTTTTCGGTTGACTGTGGCTCAAACAGATGTGCATGCATCCCACGCGCATCATTCCACCAAAAAAGAGGTGAAAAATCAAAAGGTATTGCTTGAAAACAAAGGTCAATGGCCATCAGGAGTGCTTTTCAGAACAAATATGACGGGTGGTAAAGTCTGGTTGCAGCAAAGAAAAATGATTTATCACCTTCAGGATTATTCTGCCATGCAAAAAGCGCATGCCATGCAAAATCCTTATTTTCGAAGCGAAACAGTTAAACAAACCGTGATTCATGTAAACTTTGAAGGAGCGAATCTTGTAACGGATATTGAAAAAAGCGGAAAATCTTCATTCTATTATAACTTCTTCAAAGGAAAGGACCCTTCAACTTGGGCTTCCGATGTACACGGTTACACCAATGTGATTCTAAAGAATTTTTATAACGGAATCGATTTTGCAATGAAAACGAAAGGAGATGAAGTGAAATACGAATTTCATGTAAGTCCTTCTATTTCTCCACGTATCATTCAATTAAATTATTCTGGTCAAAAACAAATTCATATAGATTCCAACGGAAACCTCATCTTAGATACGGAACTTGGACAAGTAATTGAAGAAAAACCTTATGCATATCAACTAATTCATGGAAAAGAAATTCAAGTTGATTGTGCATTTAGTTTGTCAGCAGGAAAAGTATCTTTTTCCGTAGGGAAATATAATTCAAATTTTCCGTTAATAATAGACCCCACCTTAATTTTTGCCACCTATGATGGCGCCAATTCTGATAATTTTGGAATGACCGCTACCTATGGCAATGATGGTTCTGCCTATTCGGGTGGTACGGTGTATGGAAATGACTACCCTACCCCAGATTCATTAGCTTTTGATATCAATTCGAACTTTACGGTTTTTAACGGAAATTATGGGATAACCGATGTTTTTTTGTCCAAATATTCGGCAGATGGCACTCAAATGCTTTGGGG
>CAZTFG010000003.1:0-67868 GCA_964612725.1 uncultured Lishizhenia sp.
GCTTGTTATTTAAAATTTTTGCTGATATTGATGTGTTTGATATCGAAATTGATGCAAATGACCCTGAATTATTCATTCAAACGGTAAAAGCGATTGCTCCAACATTTGGAGGAATTAATCTAGAGGACATTAAAGCTCCAGAGGCATTTGAAATAGAAAGAAGGTTAAAAGCTGAATTGGATATTCCTATCATGCACGATGATCAGCATGGAACGGCTATTATTTCTTCCGCCGCTTTGATTAACGCTTTGGAATTAGCAGGGAAAAAAATTGAAGAAGTAAAAATAGTTGTTTCTGGCGCGGGAGCATCTGCCATGTCTTGTGCTAAATTATATCATTCTTTAGGAGCCAAATTATCCAATATTTTCATGTTTGATTCTAAAGGGTTGCTATCTAAAAATAGATCTAATTTAGACGACTATAAATTGTTCTTTGCTCAGCATGAATCGGATGTTTCTTTTGAAGATGCATTTAAAGATGCCGATGTGTTTTTAGGATTGTCAAGAGCCGGTTTGGTTTCCAAAGATATGATTGCTGTGATGGCTAAAGATCCGATTGTGTTTGCATTAGCCAATCCTGAACCCGAGATTTCATACAAGGACGCAACCTCAGTTAGAAAAGATATTATTCTTGCAACGGGACGTTCGGACCATCCTAATCAAGTGAATAATGTATTAGGTTTTCCGTTTATTTTCAGGGGCGCATTGGATGTTCGGGCAACAACCATTAATGAGGAAATGAAACTTGCAGCTGTAAAAGCGATAGCTGCCTTAGCTAAGGAAACTATACCCGAAGAGGTAATTCAAGCATATGGTGAAAAGAACATTTCTTTTGGTAGAGAACAAATTATTCCAAAGCCACTTGATCCACGTTTAATTCATTATGTTGCTCCTGCTGTTGCAAAAGCCGCCATGGATTCAGGGGTTGCCAAAAATCCAATTTTGGATTGGGATGAATATGAATCAATTTTGAAAAGCCGCTTAGGTCTTGATAATAAACTTATTCGAAATATTACGACCAAGGCTCAATCCAACCCTAAAAAAGTTGTCTTTGCTGAAGGAGATAATATTCAAACGTTGAAGGCTGCGCAAGTAGCTTTTGAGGAAGGGTGTGCGTTCCCAATATTATTAGGAAAAAAGAAACGAATTGAAGCGTTAATTAAAGAATATGGTATTGAACTTCCTGAGAAAATAATCGTTGATCCGAAATCGGAAGAGGAAGAAATCAGAAGAGGAGTTTATGGTAAGGCTTTCTTTGAAAAACGCAAACGCAAAGGATTTACAGAATTTGAGGCGCTTCAAATTATGCGTGAACGCAATTATTTTGGTTCCATGATGGTAGATCAAGGAGATGCTGATGCCATGATTACAGGTGTCACAAGAAGTTACCGCTCTTCCATCAAACCCGCGCTACAAACCATAGGATTGCAAAAAGACGTGAATGTTGTTGCGGGAATGTATATTCTCATCACAAAAAAAGGTCCTTTGTTTTTAGCTGACACGACGGTAAATCTGAACCCAACAGCCGAACAAATAGCTGAAATTACAGTTAATGTTGCTAAAACAATTCGAAAATTGAAAATGACCCCTCGAATAGCCTTGTTGAGCTATTCCAATTTTGGATCGTCGCCAGGTGAGGATTCTGAAAAAATGGCTAAAGCAGTTCAATTGTTACATGAAAATCATCCAACCTTAATTGTTGACGGAGAAATGCAAGCAAATTTTGCGTTGAATAAGGATATGATGAATGAAAAATTCTCTTTCTCCCAATTGGCAAATAAGGAAGTAAACACCTTGATATTCCCGAATTTATCAGCTGGAAATATTGCATATAAATTATTACAGCAAACAACAGATGCGGATGCCATAGGTCCAATTTTAATAGGCTTAAAAAAACCCATTCATATTTTGCAGTTGGGAAGTTCGGTTCGAGAAATCGTGAACATGGTGAAAATTGCAGTAATAGACGCACAAAATAAGTAAGCATGATCGGACAGTTGACAGGAAGATTAGTCGAAAAAACACCCACCGAAATTATTATTGATTGTGGGGGAGTTGGCTATGAAGTAAGAATATCACTTAATACTTTTTCTGCCCTAGGTTCGGATGAAGCGATCAAGATTTTTACTAAGTTAATTGTTCGAGAAGACGCTCATTTGTTGTATGGTTTTTATACAAAAGAAGAAAGAGAAATGTTTAATCATTTGGTTAGCGTTTCTGGAATAGGTCCTAATACAGCTATGATAATGCTCTCGTCCTTGACACCGGAAGATGTTGCGAATGCTATTCAAACAGAGGACGTTCGAACAATTCAAAGTATTAAAGGAATTGGAGCAAAAACAGCTCAACGAGTAATTATTGACTTAAAAGACAAAGTGTTAAAAATGAATGTTTCAAGCGAAAATGTATCGGTGACTCACAATACAATTCGATTTGATGCGTTAAACGCTTTAGTTTCTTTAGGTTTTGATAAAAAATCAGTAGACAAGGTGTTGGATAAATTGACAACAGGTCAAGAATCTTTGGAAGAATTAATTAAAGGAGCATTAAAATTATTGTAACATTGAATCGGAAAACAATTGATAAGAAGTCTTTTATAAAGTGGGTGGTATTATCACACTTATTATTTGTCTACTTTGGTTTGAATGCCCAAGATACAACGCTTCAATACCCTATTTCTAATCCGCTTGATCCAACGCTGAATACCCCTCAAAGTTTTGATTTTGGAGACCCTAGTTCTGTTGAACAATCGGTAGTTTATGATCCAGTTACCGGAAAGTATATTTTTACTGAACGTATGAGTAATGGGTTATATTACAGGTATCCATCTATGATGACATTGGATGAGTATTTGGAATATGAACGCAAAAAATCAACTACATTAAATTGGCAAAAAAAGATTGAAGAACAAACGGAAAAAGGTAGGCCTTTTGAACTTCCTATCAAAGTAGGAAGTAAATTATTTGCTGACTTTTTTGGTGGAAATGAAATAGTATTGCGCCCACAAGGACAAGTTGAGATTTCCATGGGAGCTAATTATTCTCGATATGACAATCCAATATTGCCCCTTCGACAAAGACAAATTACTCGGTTTGATTTTAATCAACAAATTCAAATGAATTTGGTCGGACAAATTGGTTCTAAACTTAAAATAAATACAAGTTATAATACACAAGCTGCTTTTGATTTTGATAATATTTCAAAACTGGAGCATACAGGAAATGAAGATCAAATTTTACAAAAAATAGCGCTAGGTCAAATTACTTTTGATTCGCCAACCTCTTTAATTCAAGGGTCTTCTACCTTATTTGGTGCCAAAGCACAATTAAAGTTTGGTCGGTCTTACTGGGATTTGTTTGCTGCCACCTCAAAAGGGAAAAGACAAGAAATTAATATTACCGGAAAATCTCAAGTTCAAAAGTTTGAATTGGGTGCTGATAAATACGAAGCAAATCGCCATTACTTTTTAAATTTATACCATCATGACACGTATGATGCTGCGATGGCTACCTTACCTGTCGTTAATTCAACAGCTTACATTACCCGTATAGAAGTTTGGTTAACGAATCGAACCAATAATACAGAAAACACCCGAAACATCGTTGCATTTGCAGATTTAGGGGAGGCAAAACCTGAAAATTGTCAAGGAAACCCAGGCGGATATGCTCCGGTAATTATGCCTGATAATGAAGCAAATAATTTGTATGCGTGGGCCTCATCCCAACCACAAATTCGGGCATTTCAGAATGCTGTTACTTCATTAGCTTCTCAAGTTACAGCGCCTGGACCTTTTACACAGGCTGTTCACTATGAAAAAGTAGAAAATGCACGAAAATTAACAGAGCAAGAATATTCCTATAATGCATTATTGGGTTATGTATCTCTAAATACGCCTTTGAATAATGATGAGGTGTTGGCTGTAGCATACGAGTATACCTATAATGGAGAAACATATCAAGTAGGAGAACTTTCAACAGATGGAGCACAAGGACAAGAAGCTTTGGTCTTGAAATTATTGAAACCAACTATTACTAATCCTAGAAATAAAGTCTGGGATTTGATGATGAAAAATGTTTATTCGATCGGTGCATTTCAAGTAGATCAAACAGGTTTTAAAATAGATATTTTATACAACAACAGAGAAACATCCGTAAACGTTCCGTATTTTCCTATGACGGGAGTGGACGATCGTCAAATTGTGACCTTGTTGGAAATGGATAAATTGAATCAAAACAATCAACCATTCAGTGATGGGGTTTTTGATTTTGTTCCTTTTACTATCACGGGTAATAAAATGGAAAATGGAGGGACGATTAATAAAAAAAATGGTCGAATTTATTTTTCATCGATTGAGCCATTTGGTAAAACCCTTCAGTCAAAATTAGCGGCAGCGGGCATTGCTCCTACATTGATCGATCAAGTTGTATATACTGAATTATATGATTCAACGATTACGGCTGCGCAACAAATTCCAGCGAAAAATCGATTTTCTTTTAAGGGAGAGTATCAATCATCTATCACTTCTGATATTCCGTTAAATGCATTAAACGTTCCGCAAGGTGCTGTAACTGTAACGGCTGGTGGAATTAAATTAACAGAAGGATTAGATTACTCTGTGGATTATAATTTAGGTCGAGTTAAAATATTGAACACTGGAATTTTGGAGTCAAATACTCCAATCAAAATTTCAATTGAAAGTAATTCAGTTTTTGGTTTTCAAGCTAGATCCATGTTGGGCGGTAGGTATAGTTATCGCATGAGTGATAAATTTAATGTGGGCGCAACATTTTTAAGAATGCTTGAGCGACCGGTTACTCAAAAAGTGGATATTGGAAGCGAACCATTTAAAAACACAATGATTGGTACTGATTTAGCCTTCAAAACCAACCTCCCATTTTTAACCAAGCTTGTTGATTTATTGCCGGGGATTTCAACTAGTGCTATGTCAACTTTATCCTTTACGGGAGAGGTAGCTAGATTGATTCCTGGACAACCTAGGGCAATTAATAAAGATGGAACTTCCTATGTAGATGATTTTGAAGCTTCCCAGAGCGCGATAGATTTACGTCAATTTTCTTCTTGGCGCATGGCTTCGGTTCCACAAGGACAACCTGATTTGTTTCCAGAGGCACAAACAAAAACACTAGCAGCAGGATATAAGCGAGCTAAATTGGCTTGGTATGTTATTGATCCGGTTTTCTATCAAGGTAATTCGTTGACGCCTCAACACATCAAACAAAATCCTCAAATGTTGTCTGATAGCCGGATGCGTTTGGTAAATCAAGTAGATATTTTCCCGAATTTGCAGATGCAATATGGTTCCATTCCTAATATCCCGATTCTGGATTTAGCTTATTATCCGAAAGAACGAGGAATGTATAATTATGAAAAGTCTAGTGCTATCAATCCAGACGGAACATTTACAAATCCTGAAAACCGCTGGGGGGGAATTATGCGTTCTTTAACTACCAATGATTTTGAGTTGGCAAATATAGAATTCATACAGTTTTGGGTCTTAGATCCATTTAATGATGATGCTGAAAATGCAAACCCTAACTCCATGCATACGGGGGGAGATTTCTATATTAATCTAGGAAATATTTCAGAGGACATCTTACCAGATTCAAGAAAAAGTTTTGAAAATGGGTTGCCTCCTTTAGGAGTTGCTGCTACGGATATCTTAGACACTACCTCTTGGTCTAAGGTTTCGACACAACAGGTGGTTGTTAATGCATTTGATATGGATCCTGCATCGCGATTAAATCAAGATGTTGGGTTGGATGGTTGGAAATCAGTAGAGGAAAAGGTGTCATATGTTGATTTTGTTAACTGGGTACAAACTACACCGGATTTATCACAAGATACAAAGGATAGAATACTTGCTGACGTTTCAAATGATAATTACAATTATTATCTGGATGATAATTATGATAGCCAAACCGCGAATATTCTAGAACGATATAAAAGGTATAATGGAATGGAGGGCAATTCGCCCACAAGGGAAATGTCTGACACAGCTAATACCGATGGATACCCAACACAAGCAACGAATCAGCCAGATATTGAAGACATCAATCAAGACAATAATTTATCGGAAACAGAAAGTTATTTTCAATATAAATTAAGTTTACGTCCGGCTGATATGCAGGTTGGTAAGAATTTTATTACGAATGTTCAAACATATCAAAACGGGAATAAAACAGAAAAATGGTACCAATTTAAAGTTCCTCTAGTGGGATATGATAAACGGGTTAATGGAATTCAAGACTTTAGGTCTATTCGTTTTATGCGCTTATTCTTGAAGGATTTTGATGAAGAAGTTGTCCTTCGATTTGCCCGTTTAGAGTTACTAAGAGGAGAGTGGAGAAGATATCAATTGGATTTAAATCAACCTGGGTTGAGTGTTCAAACAGATCCAAATTTAACCACGTTTAATATTGGTGCCGTTAACGTTGAAGAAAACGATCAACGCTCTCCTGTGAAATATGAAATTCCCCCAGGAATTGTGAGAGAAATTGATCCTTCACAAGTATATCAACGTCAATTAAATGAGCAATCTTTATCCATGGAAATTTGTGGGCTTCAAGATGGTGATGCACGAGCGGCCTACAAAAATGTTCAATTTGACGTGAGAACGTACAAAAAATTAAAAATGTTTGTTCACGCAGAAGAAGTGAAACCAAACACATTGAAGAATAAAGATTTAACCATGTTTGTAAGGTTAGGTACAGACTTCGTAGAGAACTATTACGAGTACGAACTTCCAATGGACGTAACGCAGTGGTATTCCACCGTAGCAGATGATATATGGCCCGCTAATAACAATGTGGAAATTGTTTTTGACGACTTTTTAAATTTGAAAAAGGAACGAAATCAAAAAATTGAAAACGGGGCTACAGGGGTTTCATATGTCGTTGAATATTCAGAAATAGACCCGAAAAATCCGAATAGAAAAATAAAGGTAAAAGGAAACCCTAATTTTCAAGGAGTAAAAACAATCATGATAGGGGTTCGTAATCCGTTAAAAAATGATCCAAATAATATTTGGAAACCGGATAACGGCGATGCTGAATGTGCAATAGTTTGGGTAAATGAGTTGCGTTTAACCGACTTTGTTAGCGAAGGGGGAGATGCAGCGATTGGTCAAATGAGAATGCAAATTGCGGATGTTGCAACGGTTTCTGCCTCAGGAAATTATTCTGGAATAAATTGGGGTAGTATTGAAAGTAGAGTGCAAGAGCGTCAAAGAAACGAGAAAATAGGTGTTGACCTAAATACAACTGTTCAGCTTGGACAATTTTTTGGTAAAAAAGCACGTTTTTCTTTGCCGTTTTTCTATGGGTATTCTCTTGGTATTATTAACCCGGAATACGATCCATTTAACCCAGATGTTAAATTACGCGACTATGATTTAGCTACGCGTAAAGAAAAATCTAAATTAGGTCAAGATTTTACGGAAAGAAGATCGTATAATTTTTCAAATGTTAGAAAAGAGGCCAAAGCCGGAGCAAAACCTGGATTTTGGAAAATAAATAACTGGTCGGCCAACTATGCCTTTTCTGAAGTAATGCGTCGTGATTTTAATATCAATTACGACAAAACGAAAACCTATACCGGTGCGTTGAATTATAATTATACGTTTGCCTCAAAACCGTGGGAACCTTTCAAAAAATGGAAACCGGTACAAAAATCGAAATGGTTAAAATTGGTGAAAGAAACCAATATATTCTACATGCCTAAAAATATTACGTTTACAAACGATGTTTCTAGGTTATACAATGAACGACAAATAAGAAACAACTTGGTGCCAGATTACGAATTTGCTCCTGTTTTCTTAAAACGATTTGATTGGGTTAGAGGATACAATGTAGGGTATGATTTAACTAAGAATATTAAAACTACTTTTAGTGCCACCAATCGCGCCATTTTTGAAGAAGGAAATAATCGGGTAGATAGAAAATTGGATCCAGCCGGTTACCGTGAATATATGGATACGCTCCGTTCGCAAATTGGAACTTTTGGTAGAACCATGGACTACACCCACAATTATTCAATTAGCGCAAACCTGCCACTGGATAAATTTCCATTAACAGATTGGCTTAGTTTAAATGGAAAATACGCTGGTACGTTCAACTGGCAACGTTCTCCTCTTGGTCAATCCGAGTTTGGTAATACCATTCAAAACAACAGAACAGTTAACTTCACAGGACAAGCAAATTTTGTAAACCTCTATAACAAGGTGCCTTTCTTTAAACGTGTCCTAGCTGATGGAAAAGCGGCTCGTGGCAAGCTCAATGTAAAAGACACGAATGGTGATGGTAAAGGAGGTAAGCCTACACCAAATGACCAAAAGAAAGAAGAAAAGGCAAAAGAAGACCAAAAGAAAGAGGCTGAAATGCTGGCTAAAATGACGCCAAAAGAAAAACGTAAATACTTGCGGAAAAAGAAAAGAGATCAACGAAAGAAAAGGCAAGCTGAAAAAGCAAAAGAAAAACCAAATGTTATTTTAGCTGCAGGTTCGCGCGTACTTATGACGGTTCGAAATGTATCAGGAACCTACGCGTTGAGTGATGGTACGTTATTGCCTGGATATAATCAAGAAACTAGAAATCTGGGAATGAATAGTAATACATTTGGTTTATCCAGCTTTGTGTTCGGAAAACAAGGGTATGATATATTAGGTAGATCAAATAATTATGACGTTTCTGCCCTGGCAACCGCAAACAATTGGTTGGTACAAAACAGTAACTTAAACAAACCATTCACAACTACACATTCGGCCAATTTAAATTTACGTGCCAATTTAGAGCCATTGAAGGATGTGATAATTGAAATGACACTCAACAGAAATTACAGCAACAATTCTTCCGAATTTTATCGATGGAACAGTACCTCTAATCAATTTGAGAGTCAAAGTCGTGTACAAACATCTACATTAACCTATACGAATCTTACGCTGGGATCTGCATTTGCCTTAATCAACGCAAGAGATTATTCGTCAGAAACGTTTAATACATTACTTTCAAATCGTGAAACGGTTTCTTCCCTATTGGGTCAACAAAACGCAAACTCTTCCTCTATCAATGGTTCTGGCTATTACACAGGGTACTCGGGTAGTCAACAAGAGGTGGTGCTTGGTTCGTTCTTAACGGCATACAGTAAAACCAATGTGAACAATCAATCAATCAATCCAATAAAAAACACACCGCTTCCTAATTGGTCCATTAACTACAACGGATTGACAAAATACGCCTTTGCTAAGAAATATGTGAAAAACTTTGTAATTAAGCATGGATATAGTTCAACCGTGAGCGTCAATGGTATGCAAACAAACTTAAATGCTGAATTGGATGCAAATGGAAATGCAACTGCGCGTGATATAAACAATAATTTTATTTCTGGAATGCAGGTTCAGAATGTGGTTGTTACCGAGCGATTTTCTCCATTGATTGGATTTGATGCTACTTGGAATATTAAAGGACAAGGTTTAATTACCAAGTTTGAATACAAAAAAGACCGTAGTGCCACGCTTTCATTAAACAATAATCAAGTTACTGAGGTACTAGGAAATGAAATGATTATTGGTACAGGATACAAGTTTTCTAAAGTGAAACTTCCAATTCAGCGTGTGCCTGCAAGTGATGTGAATATTCGATTTGATTTTTCTTTCCGAGATAATTTAACGGTTATAAGAAAAATAGTAGAAACAACGAATCAAGCAACGGCTGGACAGCGTGTAGTCTCAATTAAGGCTTCAGCAGATTATAACCTGTCTCAAAATTTAACTTTACAGTTCTATTATGATCAAGTCTTAAATACACCAAAAATTGGAACATCATATCCAACCCAAAATTTAAGCACTGGATTTAAATTGCGTTTCAACCTAGCCGGAGTACAATAATGCAAATTAGAGCAGCACTTCCTGGGGATGAACAGGCTATTTTTGAATTAATTTATGCTTTAGCTGTTTATGAAAAGGCTCCGGAACAAGTAACAAATTCAGCCGCACAATTGAGAATTGATTTGTTTGAAGACCCGATTTGTTCGGCATTTGTTGCTGAAGACAAGGGTCAAATCATCGGGTTTGCCTTGTATTACATTTCTTATTCTACCTGGAAGGGTAGGTGTTTGTATCTCGAGGATTTTTTTGTCATTCCTGAAAAAAGAAAACAAGGTGTTGGGGAGCAACTCTTCCATGTGATCATTGATAAAGCGAAAGAGTTAGGCGTAAAAAGAATGGATTGGCAAGTGCTGGAATGGAACCAACCCGCCTTAGACTTCTATAACAAACACCAAGCTGTTTTAGATAGCGAATGGATCAATGGCCGATTCTTTTTTGAATAAAAAAGCCCCCAATCAAGGAGGCTTCATTATCTGAATCGTAAATTAATTATTTTTTCATAAATCCTAAGAACGAGGAGATTACTCCTAAACCAGAACCTGCCAAAAATAGAATTAAACCTGTTCCCATAGACACAAGCTCTCCACCTTCACGTAAATCACGGAACCATTTCATAGAAATCAACATCAATAATGCCGAAAACAACAAAGTACCAATAGAAAATAAGTGTTTTTTGTTAGCTAAAAACGAAAACAATCCCATTAATACAGCTAATATAATAATTAGGGTACCAACTGTAGAACTAGCGTCGTCATCTGCTTTCCAAAGTGTGAGTTTTCAACATTTCAGTATAGTATAAAGTAAATCTACCTTTAAATACGCTTGTTTGATGCCGTTAGCTGATGATTAAGCGCTATAAAAATGGCACAGATACCCCAAATGGGAACGGAAGCCTTATCCGTGTCTAAATAATTGTTTAAAAACCCATGAATAAAGTATGTACTTAATCCTAAAATACAGGAAAGTACAATTGCTCGTGTTGCTACATCCTCTTTATTCAATTTATAATACAAGGTAATACCCGCATAAAAAATAAGGATAAGAACCATTAAAAAAGCACCAAGACCCAATAAACCGGTTTCAGAAAGTGCGCCAAGGTATTCGCTGTGGGCATTACCCATATCTCCAAAATTGGTTGAGATGATGGTTAGATTTTCCGGTTCCTGAAATTGTGCATACTCAAAAGCATAAGTGCCTGGTCCAAAACCTAAAATGGGTCGTTCTTTAAACATTTCAATAGCACAAGCCCATCGATTGATTCGTTCTAAATTGGATGCATCCGTTGATACATTGGCAGCACTTTGCAACCGAGTTCCAAATTCTTCTGTAGTATGTACTTCTTCGTTTCGTGCAAGTTCCATTTGAATTTGATCCCAAAATACAAATACACCAATTAGAACGATGGTTGCTGTTGCAAGTAAATAAGTAAGTTTGATACGAAGATATATCAGTGCCCAAACAAACAAAGCACCAACCACACTTAACCATGCTGCCCGTGTATAAGAGAAGAATAAGCCAATAAGTAAAATGCCAACCATGCTGAATAAACCTATTTTTTCTAATGGATTCGTTGGCTTCATGTAAAACAGGCTTATAGAAAGTGGTAGCACTAGCGCAAGGATGGCGCCATATATAGTGTGATCTTTAAAAAATGGATACATTACCCAGTGTCCCTCTTTTTCCCCGAAATTATAGAGGCTATGATGAATTAACGTATAGCAAGTTACAAGTGTAGTCCCAAGAACAAATAAAAACAAGAACCAATAAATGGTTTTCTTATCTTCAAAAAAGAGGGGTGCGGCTAATAGCAGCGGAATCATGAACCATATTTTAGCTAAAAAGAACTTCATAGACACCAAGGGGTGTGAACTGGTAATTGTAGATAAAATCAAGATTAATAAATAGAATCCGGCGGCTAACACAATTGGATGATTCCATATGTACCGAGGTATAGTTCTTTTTCTAATTTCAAAAAAGAGCACCAATAGCATCAATCCAAAAAAGAAAGGTTCGGTAGGTATAAATAAGCCAAAACTATCAGTATATTCTTCAATGTTTATGGATAGTGGCGTCAAGAAAATAAGACACAAAAAGACGGTTTTAGTATGATAGATTGCACCATAAATACCGAGCAAAGCAATTGGAAATAAATTGAGCCAATATAAGTCTTCCCAAATAAAAAACACTAATAATGTGAGGAAAACCAATAAGGAAACAATCGGAAAAAAATAGTTTTTCACTAAGGTCATTATTTCAATGCTTTCAACTCTCTAAATCGTTGCTGAACCAATAAAAGTAATAGTGAAAAAATCATAGCCCCAATCGCACCTACCAGTACGATAATCAATCTTTTGGGTTGATCTTTTTTATCTGCTACCACCGCATATTCTACAACAAACTTGTGATTAAATTTGGTGTTAGCGTCTGATTCCGCTTGTTCATAGGCAATTTGAAACTCCTCTAGTTTAGAAATTTTTTCATTTCGCAGTCGTTCCAATCCATCATATTTTGAACCATACTTGATGTTCATATCAATTTTGTTCTTCATGTCTGAACGATCACTACCGGTCGCGCCCACATACGCTTCAAATAGTCCAGAGCGGCTTTGGAAAGACATTACCCCTTTGGCGGAAAGAGAATCTAGTTCAACGTTCATTGTTTCTATTTCTTTCTCCAATTGTTGCTTTTTACGTTTATTGATTTCATAGGCAGGAATGGTGCGTTGAGAAACCATTTCGTTTTTTACAGAGTCAATTAGTTCTACAATGCTATTTGCCATAGTAGCAGCTAATTTTGGGTCTTTATCCAGTACGTCTATTTTGATAGATCCAAAACGGGTTCGTGTAAATGTAAAATGACCATCATATTGTTTTACTAGTTTATAGTATTTGTTTTGATCTGATGGGTCAATTTCATAGTGTTCCATCAAATTAAATTTTGATACAATACGGTCTCTAATCTTGGATGATTGAAGGATTTGAACCAATTGTTCTGCTTGTTCTTCTTCACCAAAATCCATTGATGCTGTTTTGGCGTTGCGTTGCTCAGAAAATGAAACCGTAGACGATGCCGCAGGGAAAACAATAGCGGTAGACAAATATAGTGGGGTAATAAGCAAGGAAACTACAACGGAAACGATGGTGGCAGCACCGGTGAATAACAAAATAAATTTTCGGTTGAGCCAAATGAATTGAATGAAATCATTTCTGTTTTCTGCTAAATCCGTTGATTTTTGTGACATATATAATAGTTTGCGGGCGCTAAGTTATAGAATCAAAACCGTTTTTTTAACGGCTTTTACGCTGAAATATTGTTTTTAGTTGCTTTTGAAGGAATAAACATCAATTTCAATTCTTTGAGATCAATAATTCTTAAAGCCAACAATAAAATTCCTCCCGCGGCAAGTTGAATAATAAATAGCAATTCTGAAGAAGGAATTAGTAATCCGATTAACACTAAAGCCATGATTAGTAGTAGATGCACAATCATGAATTTTGGAATGAACCGAAAACCAATTTTTTCTTTTGCTAAAAAAAGCTGTGCTATAGCAACTCCAACTTGGGTGATAAAAAAGGTGATTCCAATACCTGTTGAACCATATATGGGCGCCACAAGGAGGTTTAATCCCACATTAAAGATAACTGCTATGCCAGCTAAGTAATTAAGTGTTTTAAAATTTCCATTGGCTGATAAAATGGTGCCAAAAATAAAATTTAAGCTAATTCCGAAAAATCCTAGCATGAGCCAACGAAAGGAATGAGCTGAATAGGCTACATTGTGTTCATAAATCCACCCTAACACCATTTCTGCGTTAAAACAAAGCGTAATAATCAACACACTGCACCCACCAATAAGTAAATTACCACTGGTTTGAAGCAACGGTATTAGGTCTTTTTTGGATTGTTTCAATAATCGAGAAAACATGGGAAATAATAAACCGGCGAACACCATTCCAAACATATATAAGGCATCAAGCAACCTAAAACCTTGGGCATATACACCTGCTTCAAAGCGCCCGTTTTCGTGCATGCGTTCCAAAATCACGGAGTCTGATCGGGTATATAGCAGCATTAATAGAATTAACGCAGCATAAGGCATACTTTGTTTTATAACTTGAAAAGAAAATTTCTTGTCGAAAGTAAAGTGGTTGAGGGTAATGATTCGAGATAGCATTACAAGTGCCACAATCAAGGTAATGACATAACAAATTGTTTGAATCCAGATGTACCATTCAATTTGAAAATCGGACGGAAAAATCGACGAATAAAGAACAAATCCGCAAATAAAAATCAATAAAAAACGATCAAGTACGGAGAGAAATGCATCGGTTTTAAAATAATGAAGTCCTGAAAAATAACTTCTTGCATAGGCTGTGAACATAATCAGCAGTTGATTGAAAATCAGCACTCCCATTAACTGAAGTTCATATCCGCGATACCCAATGAAAATAGCAATACCCAATGTAAAAGAAGCATACACAATAAAAAGTAGGCCACGTAAGACCATGATTCGTCCCACATGTTTGGTTGCCACCAGTGGGTCTTGGGCCATAGTTCGTATGGTGTAATTGTTTATACCCAAATCAATCAGGATATTGAACAGCACAGAAAGGTTTAACAAGGAAAAATATAAGCCATATTCTGTAGCGCCCACCCGATTTTGAACAGCCGCATCAATTCCAAAAAGTGAAATTGGTTTAATTAAAATGTTTAATACTAAGGAAAGCAGAAGGCTGCTTAGAAATTTTCCTTGCATTTGAGTGAAAACAGGGTTTTTATTTAATCAACAATTTAAACCCTTTCCCATGAATGTTCATGATTTCAATGTTTTCATCTTCTTTCAATAATTTTCGCAGTTTGGCAATATAAACATCCATGCTGCGCCCATTAAAATAATTGTCATCGCCCCAAACAGCCCGCAGTGTAGCCTGTCTGTCTAGTATTTCGTTTTGATTTTTAACTAACAAAAGCAAAAGGTCGTTTTCTTTTGTTGTCAATTTTTTTGCTCCATCAGAGACGTGCAGAATGCGCAATTCAGGTTCATATTTAATTTTACCGATGTACATTTGCGAATTCACGTTGATTTCCTCTGGCATTGAGCGCTTCAGGATTACATGAATTCGCGCTAACAACTCTTCCATAGAGAAAGGCTTAGTCAAGTAATCATCCGCACCAACTTCAAATCCATGAAGTTTATCTTCCTTCATCGATTTTGCTGTTAAAAATAGGATGGGTACTTTTTTATCAACTTCTCTTATTTCTTTTGCTAAAGTGAATCCATCCATTTCCGGCATCATAACATCAAATACACAAAAATCAAAAGCGTCTTTCGTGAATCGTTCGTATGCAGCTTTTCCATTTCGGGTTAAGATAACTTGAAATCCTTTATTTTGTAAATAGGTAAATAATAATTGGCCAAGATTTTCATCATCTTCAGCTAATAAAATTGAAATTTTTTTACTCATTGTATTCTTCCTTTATTTTTAAAAACAATAACAAATGTACTTCCTTCTCCAAATGTACTTTTAACGGTTATATCCCATTTGTAATGATCGCAAATTGCTTTCACATAACTTAAACCAAGCCCAAACCCTTTCACATTGTGAATGTTACCGGTGGGCACGCGAAACAACTTATCAAATAACTTTGGTAAATGTTCTTTTTTAATGCCTATACCATTGTCAGTAACGCTCAAATACACATGTTTATTGTCAGATTCTAAACTAACTAAAATCTCAGGGCGTTCTTTACTGTATTTTATGGCGTTATCGATGAGGTTAGATATAATGTTTGAAACATGCATCTTATCTGCCACAAATTCTATTAATTCATCTGTGCCGGTAAGGGTAATTTTTCCATTAATACTTTTCAATCGGAAGCGCGCATTTTCAACCTGGTCTGTAAGTACTTGCACTAAATTAATCGCATCATCTTTGTACTTAATTTCTCCTTTTTCGATGACGGCACTTTGTAAAATACTTTCCACTAGAATACTTAACCGTTTATTCTCTTGGTTGATCATGTTTACATAGGGTGCAACAGCCGCATTTGTCTCTTTATCAAGCATGTCGCTATCTCCCATTGCTTCGCAGGCTAAAGAAATGGTTGAAATTGGAGTTTTAAATTCGTGGGTCATGTTTGAAATAAAGTCGCTTTTCATTTCAGACAATCGTTTTTGAGCCAGGATGGTTTTAAACATAAAAACCAATGAAATAATAATGAATATCACCAGAATAACGGTAATTATCAATGAGTTTTGCATTTCCTGAATCAAGAAGCTCCTTTTGGTTGGAAAGGATAAATACAAATAAATGTTTTCGTCTATGATATTGCTAGGAAACAATACTGTTTTACCACATTCATTGATGTTGATAGTGGTGTCATAGGTTTCCGATTTATTAGGAAATTTAAATACTTTCTTTGAATTATCACCAACAGCGAATCGGTATTTTTGAGGCAAATCATCTCCCGCTAGTTCATTCCGGATGACAGAATCCAAAAATGCTACATCAACACGCTTGCTTTGATCCGCATAAATATTATCTCGAAAAGCTTGAACCATCATGTCATTCACGAAGCGCGCTTTTTTGAACACTTGCTGCAATACTTGTTCATCCAATTGAATAGCTATTTTCATGGAGTCGTTGGTGGGCAAGGGGTTATTACTCTTATCGAATAAATCCTTTAATTCTCGCACATCTCGCGCATACACTTTTTGTTCGGTTGTAACACCTGATAAGGAGTCGACAGCTTTTCCTTTAATAATTAAATAACTCAACTTTTTTCCACCCTCATAGATTGTGGTGTCTGCAATTGAAACTGTTTCGTTTTTCGGCACTAAATTTTTAAATTCTTGTTTTAAAATGTCTTTATATTGTGAGCTGAAATCGTTGTTTACCAACCGCATATAGCGTCGAATGTCTTCCGCTTTTTCATGTCGTATGGCAATTCGTTCTAATGAAGTTTTAAGGTTGTTGTTGAATTGGATGAGTTTGCGTTCATACAATTGAACCACTTGAAACGCTTGTATTATGAATAAAGACAAGACCGAAACTGCGAGTAAAATTACAACTAGGTTAACACGAATTTGCTTCATTTGTATTTTTTACTAGGGTTGAGTCAATTTGTTAAAAACAAAAATACAACTTTTTTAAGTTATGCGCGCATAATAATTTATATCTTTGTTCAGATGAAGGATAATAAAAAGGAGTTAATTGATGGCAGAATTCGTCATGCATGGCACAGGGTGTATAGGTTGTATAATCAGCGCGCTAATGCACATGGACTCACTATTTCTGCGGGTTTTATTTTAATGAATATAGATAAAGAAGGCACGCCAAGTACTACCCTGGGGCCGAGAATGGGGATGGAGCCAACCTCTTTATCTCGAACCTTGAAATCCATGGAAGATCAAGGTTGGATTAGGCGAGTGATGTCTCAAACAGATAAACGAAAGGTGTTAATTTTTCTCACTCCTGAGGGTCTTTTAAAGCGCAATTTAGTGAGGGATTTTTTGGTAGATTTCAATGAAAAATTAAAAATTAAAATTTCAAGTAAAGATCTTCAAGGTTTCTTTAATACAATGAATATTCTTGATCAAGTGATTGATGATGAGGTTAATTTAGATGATAAATAATATGAATCGATTTATAAGAAAAGTAGCGGTTTTGGGCTCAGGTATTATGGGTTCTCGTATCGCCTGTCATTTTGCTAATATAGGTTGCGAAGTTCTTTTGTTAGATATAGCTCCCACACAACTATCCGCTGATGAAAAAGCCAACGGATTAACATTGGAATCAGCAGCGGTAAGAAATAGAATTGTCAACGCATCACTAGATTCTGCTGTAAAATCAAATCCGTCACCGATTTATAAAAAAGAGTTTTTATCAAGAATAGAAACCGGTAATTTTTCTGATGATTTGCCTAAAGTTGCTACATGTGATTGGATCATTGAAGTGGTTGTTGAAAGATTGGATATTAAAAAGCAGTTGTTTGAACAAATTGAGGCGCACCGAAAACCGGGAACAATCATTTCTTCGAATACATCTGGAATTCCTATTCATCACATGTTGGAAGGAAGATCAACTGATTTTAGAACCCATTTTTGTGGAACCCATTTTTTCAATCCACCCCGTTATTTACAATTATTGGAAATCATTCCCACTTCGGAAACAAATCCTGAAATCATAGATATTCTGATTGATTATGGCACGCGTTACCTGGGAAAAAAGACCGTATTGTGCAAAGACACACCTGCTTTTATTGCAAATCGGGTGGGAGTATATTCTATAATGGCTTTGTTTCATGCAGTTGAAGAAATGGGACTATCAGTTGAAGAAGTGGATAAATTATCAGGTACGGTGTTGGGTCGACCAAAATCTGCAACTTTTAGAACTTGTGATGTGGTAGGCTTAGACACGTTAGTTCATGTAGCAAATGGATTAAAAGAAAATTGTTTACACGATGAGGAAAATGATTTGTTCCAATTGCCCGGGTACATTTCCGCCATGATGAAAAATAATTGGCTAGGATCAAAAACAGACCAAGGATTTTATAAAAAAGTTAAATCGGGTGAGGGCAAAAGCGAAATCCATGTATTAGATTTGAAAACGTTGGAATACAAGCCCGCTCAAAAGGTAAAATTTCCTACGCTTGAAATTACTCGAAATATAGATGATGTAAAACAGCGTATTCCGATTTTATTTACCGGAAAGGATAGAGCAGGTGACTTTTATCGGAAATTATTTGGTGGATTATTTGCCTATGTTTCGATGCGCATTCCAGAAATTGCGGATGAAATTTATCGAATAGACGATGCCCTCAAGGCAGGTTTTGGCTGGGAGTTGGGTCCTTTTGAAACATGGGATGTTATTGGATTGGATAAAGGAATAGAATTAGTGCAAGCCAATGGTAAGTTTCCAACATCTTGGGTGGAGGAAATGCAACAGACTGGAAAAAATCAGTTTTATAAAACCATTAATGGTCAACGGTGCTATTATTCAATTGTACTGAAAGACTATGTAGTAATTCCAGGAACAGAAAATCTGGTTTCGTTAGAAAACTTGCGTCCAAGTAACAAAGTTTGGGGTAATTCAGATACAACCCTCGTAGATATAGGTGATGGTATTTTGAATCTAGAATTTCATACCAAAATGAATACCATTGGAGGAGGGGTTATACAAGGAATCAATAAAGCAATTGATATAGCTGAGAAAGATTTTAAGGGCTTAGTTATTTCCAATACGGGCCAACATTTTTCGGCAGGGGCAAATGTGGGGATGATTTTTATGATGGCCATTGAACAAGAATTTGACGAATTGAATTTTGCGGTAAAAGCGTTCCAAGATACCATGATGCGGGTAAGATATTGCAATATTCCGGTGATCGTTGCTCCCCACAACATGGCGCTTGGCGGAGGGTGCGAATTGTCCATGCATGCGGATAAAGTGGTGGCACATGCAGAATTATATATGGGATTAGTGGAATTTGGTGTTGGTTTAATTCCTGGTGGCGGTGGATCAAAGGAATTTGCCAAACGATTATCCGATGAGTTAGCAGTGGGAGATATTAAGATAAATCGATTGCGTGAGCGTTTCTTAACAATTGGACAGGCTAAAGTTTCAACTTCGGCCTACGAAGCGTTTGATTTAGGTTATTTGCGCACTGGAATTGATGAGGTAATAATGAATAGAGAATTACAGTTAACGCGCGCAAAAGAAGCGTGTTTAGAACTAGCCTTAGCGGGTTACGTGCCAAAAAAACGTTCGAAAAATATTACGGTTGTAGGACAAGAGGGGTTGGGAATCGTTTATGTTGGAGCTAACACCATGTTGAGTGGGAATTATATTTCTGAACATGATGCGATTATTTCGGAGAAACTCGGATATGTGCTTTGTGGTGGTGATTTATCTGAAAACACAAAAGTTTCTGAGCAATACTTATTAGATTTGGAACGAAAAGCATTTGTAGAATTGTGCACAAAGCGCAAAACCCTTGAACGCTTAGAAAGCTTAGTAAAAAACGGTAAAATTTTAAGAAATTAAATTATGGTTGAATTATTTAAACACATTTTAGAATTAGATTTTGATTGGTTATTTCAACAGTATGGAGGAACCATCTATCTTATTTTGTTCTTGGTTATTTTTATTGAAACCGGTTTTGTTGTGATGCCCTTTTTACCTGGAGACTCATTGCTTTTCACGGCTGGACTTTTCGCCAAAACGGGACACTTGGATTTTTCAACCTTATTGATATTACTGTATTTTGCTGCTGTATTAGGTGATAACTGTAATTATTGGGTAGGAAGAAAAATTGGTTTGGGTGTATTGTCGTGGAAAATTAAAAACAGAAGACTTGTTAAATCAGAATATTTGGAACAAACCGAATTGTTTTTCAAGAAAAATGGAGTGAAAGCAATTATCATGGCGCGATTTGTTCCTTTTGTTAGAACCTTTGCTCCTTTTGCTGCTGGAGTGGGAAAAATGAAATACCGTATTTTTTTCTTCTATGATTTAATTGGTGGATTCTTATGGGTTTTTGGCTTGTGCACCGCAGGTTATTTATTGGGAGAGGTGGAATGGATACGAAAACACATTGACTTGGTTTGCCTCGGTATCATAGGTCTTTCTGTACTACCGATACTCTTTGAATTTATTAAAGCGAAACTAAAAAAATGAGTATGAAAACGGCGTATATTGTAGCTGGTTTTAGATCTGCAGTTGGTAAAGCTGGAAAGGGTGGCTTTCGTTTTTTCCGCCCAGATGATTTGGCGGCGGGTGTCATTCAACAGTTAATCCAATCTATACCATCCTTGGATCCTAACCAAATTGATGATGTTATAGTTGGTAATGCTACCCCTGAAGCAGAACAAGGATTAAATCTCGGACGAATGGTTTCTTTAATTGGTTTAAAAACAGATAAAGTTCCAGGTATGACCGTGAATCGTTATTGTTCCTCCGGATTGGAAACGATCGCTCTTGCACAAGCAAAAATAGAGGCAGGAATGGCAGATTGCATCATTGCCGGCGGAGTTGAATCTATGTCGATGATGGCTATGGGAGGATGGAGAATTGTGCCCAATCCAAAAGTTGGGAAAGAGCATCCATCTTATTATTGGGGAATGGGATTAACAGCCGAAGCGGTTGCAAAACAATATAATGTTTCCAGAGAAGATCAAGATCTTTTTTCTGTTCACTCACATGAAAAAGCACTCAAAGCCATTCAGGAAGGAAGATTTAAAAATGAAATTGTACCCATTGAGGTGGAGCATATTTTTTTGGATGAAAATGAAAAACGTCAAAGTCAAAAAAATATGATTGAAACTGATGAGGGGCCTAGGCTAAGTTCATTTGATTCGTTATCAAAGTTAAAGCCGGTATTTGCAGCAGACGGTTCCGTTACGGCAGGTAATTCCTCTCAAACATCTGATGGTGCTGCTTTTGTATTAGTTATGTCAGAGAAAATGATGAAAGAACTAAACTTAGAGCCAATTGCACGATTAAAATCGTATGCCGTTGTGGGGGTAGAGCCCCGTATTATGGGGATTGGTCCGGTTGAAGCAATTCCAAAAGCACTAACTCAAGCGTCATTATCTTCAGCCGATATTCAATTAATCGAACTCAATGAGGCCTTTGCTTCTCAATCATTAGCTGTTATCCGTGAATTAAACCTAAACCCGGAGATTGTGAATGTCAATGGAGGTGCTATTGCATTGGGTCATCCTTTAGGATGTACAGGTGCTAAACTAACCGTTCAAATGATGAACGAATTGAAGAAAAGAAACCAAAAATACGGTATTATTTCCATGTGTGTAGGTACAGGACAAGGGGCTGCCGGTGTTATAGAAATGGTCTAGTTCATTGAATTACTGAATATTATTTTCAGGATAATTTTTATTTTTATTTTTTTAACATATCTTTGGTCAAACCAACTAGATGATATGACTAAAAAACTACCTTTCTTCAGTGTTTTCTTGGCATTTTTTTATTTTGGGGTTGTCAATGCACAAAACGGCTGTGATAATGCTGACTTTGAAAGTGGAACTTTTCAAAATTGGACGGGTCAAACAGGAAGTTGTTGCGCCATAAACACGCCAACAAATGGTATTGTAAACGGACAACACACCATCATGACGGGCCCTGGTTTAGATCCCAATTCATGTGGCCAAATTCCGGTGGTTGCACCTGGGAGTACTTTTTCTGCACGTTTAGGAAATGATTTAAGTGGCTATGGTGCTGAGCGTCTGCGGTATAATTTTACCATTACCCCAGCTAACACGCTGATTATTTATAAATATGCCGTGGTATTAGAAGATGGTGGTCATTCTGCTGCAGATCAACCACGATTTGTAGCTAAATTAACTGATCAAAACGGGCAAACAATACCATGTACCAATTATTATGTGGCTGCAGGTGCTGGTTCAGGTTTTCAAAATTGCGGCGGTGTTCAATACAAACCATGGATAACTATTGGTGTTGATGTATCTGCTTATGTTGGTCAAACGGTTACCTTGGATTTTGCTACAGGCGATTGTGGTCAAGGGGCTCATTTTGGTTATGCGTATGTAGATGCCGGGTGCGCACCTTTCATAATCGATTCAAGGTATTGTGAAGTACAAAATGGATTAAATGTTGCAGTCTTAACGGCTCCTCCCGGATTTCAAAGTTACCTTTGGAGCAATGGGGGAACGAACAATACTACTGTTGTTGTAAATCCACAACAAGGAGAAGTAATTACTTGTCAAATCACCTCTGTGAATGGATGCGTGGCTAACCTTCAAGCAACGATGACTCCTTCAGATGTTACAACTTCCTATATTCCAGAATCAGCATGTGTTGGTGATACGATAAATTTGGTAAATACTACATTATATGAAAATGCAATTGAAGACAGCGTATCATGGACATCTTCAGATGGGTTTTCTTCAAACACCACTGATTTTAGTCATATTTTTAATACTCCAGGTAATTATCAAGTTGAGTTGTATGTTCAGTCTGATGCAGGATGTAGAGATTCAGTGACTCAAACAATTACTGTTTTTGAATCTCCAGTTTCTAGTATTCAATTATCAGATATCTGTTTAGGCGACCAAGCTCAAATTGCTTCAACCTCCACTATTTCAGATAATTCTCCTTTGACCCATACGTGGTCGATTGAAGGAAATGCATTCACGGGTAGCCCGATAACATATAATTTTACTGGTGTTGATACCGTTACCATTACGTTGGTCAGTCAATCTCAAAATAATTGTATTGACTCTGCTCAACAACAAATAATTATTTATGATAATCCAATTGCAGATTTCACTTTTGTGGAGCAATGTACCAATGTGCCGGTTGATTTTACAAATACTTCCACTATGTTGTCGCCTCAGAATTTATATTCTTGGATTTTCAACACCAATGAGGTTGCCACTACCGTAGATTATTCCAATCAATTTTCATCTACTGGTCCAAATTCTATAACCTTGATTGTTCAAGATGTTTATCCAACAGTAACGTGTGATGACACTATCACTCAGCCGTTTTTTGTTCATGATTTACCAACTATTCTTTATGTTGGAGATACCACGCAATGTGAAGATTTAAGTTTTGTAATTGATAATCAAACAACGGTTTCAACAAATGAAACGTTGGCTTTTGATTGGACGTTGGCAGGCGCTACCATTGCTACGTCAGAAGATTTATCTTATACAATAAATGATGCTGGGGTTTATCCAATTACCCTAACGGCAACTTCCAGTTTCGGATGTGAAATGGATTCGACATTTGATATGTACATTTATCCAACTCCTCCTGAACCTATTTTGAGTGTTTCCACTCCAGTTTGTCCTGGTGATCCAGTTTCTTTTGAAGCAGTTGGTATTCCAAATTCTACCATACAATGGACAGGGCCGAATAATTTTAATTCTACCGATTTTGTGTTTGCTACTGCTATTGAAATTGCTGGAATGGGCTTCTATACTGCTTCCATCACTTCGGAGTATGGGTGCGTTTCTGACACAAGTAATATTTATGCGTCTATTTTATATATCAATGGATTCGATGACTTTGAATTTCCAAATGTAATTACCGCTGATGGGGATGGAGTAAACGATGAGCTTGACTTACAAACGTATTTTAAAACATGCGAGGAATATACTCTTTACATCTTGAATCGTTGGGGAAATGTTGTATTTACTCAAACGATTGATTCTACTCCTTTTAGCGGCTATACGCAAGAAGGTAATGAATTGGAAGAAGGCGTGTATTTTTATAAATTAGTGGTGCATGATGCAGCAGAAGATAAATCTGTTAAATCTGGATTTATACACGTTGTTAAGTAAACAAATTCATTTTTTTCTTGTTTGAATTACTTGAATATGAGTAATTCAAAAAAAGCAATTGTAATTGGTTCTGGTATTGCTGGTATTGCCTCAGCACTTCGATTGAGTGCCAAAGGATATGAGGTAGAGGTTTTTGAAGCAAATGCATACCTTGGTGGTAAACTATCGCTAATTGAATTAGGTAATTACCGGTTTGATGCAGGGCCTTCATTATTTACAATGCCTCATTTTGTAGATGAACTCTTTCGTTTGTTTGATAAAAATCCAGCAGATTATTTTCAGTATGTAGCCAATGAGGTTGCGTGTCATTATTTTTTTCCAGACGGAACGTTTCTTCCATTCTACACAGACAAGAACCAAACGGTTAAAATGGTTGAAAACACGCTTCAAATAGATCGAAAGCCGCTCCTTAATCATTTTAAAAAAAGTGAATTTATTTACAATAAAACCCATTCTATTTTTCTTGAAAATTCACTGCATTCCTTGAAAACCTATTTTTCTAAGGATATTTTTTCTTCCGTTTTAGCGCTTCCATTTTTGGATATTTTTAAAACCATGAATCAAAGTAATGAGCTTGGATTAAATCATCCAAAATTGGTGCAAATATTCAATCGTTATGCCACTTACAATGGTTCAAATCCCTATCAAGCACCAGGTATTTTGAATATTATACCTCACCTTGAACACGGGATAGGTTCATTTTTTCCCAGCAAAGGGATGCACTCAGTAACCACTAGTTTGGTCCAATTAGCAACCGAAATGGGTGTCGAATTTAGATTAAATTCCAAAGTGTCTGAAATCGTGGTTGAAGGAAAAAAAGTGAAAGGGGTAAAAGTGGATAAAGAAATGTTTTCTGCAGATGTTGTTTTTTGTAATTCAGACATCAAACCAGCATATAATCATTTATTAAAGTCAGTTCCTAAGCCAAGTAAAACATTAAGTCAAGAACCATCTAGTTCGGCAATGATTTTTTATTGGGGAATTAAAAAGTCGTTTCCTCAATTAGATTTACACAACATCTTTTTTTCTGCAGATTATAAACACGAATTTGAAACTATTTTCAATCATGCAGCCGTTTGTGATGACCCAACGGTTTATGTGCATGTTTCTTCAAAAATAGCGAAAGAAGATGCCCCGCCGGGAGGTGAGAATTGGTTTGTGATGGTTAATGTACCCTATAATTCAGGTCAGGATTGGGAAACAATGCGCAAGGTTATCCGTTCATCGATTATCAAAAAATTGAATGCTACTTTAGGGGAGAACATAGAATCATTGATTGAGGAAGAAGATTACTTAGATCCAATAAGAATAGAGCAGCGTACGTCAAGTTTTGGGGGTGCATTATATGGCGCGTCCTCTAACGATCGCATGGCTGCATTTTTCCGTCATCCCAATTTCTCAAAAATTAACGGATTGTATTTTGTGGGTGGCAGTGTTCATCCAGGAGGAGGAATACCACTTTGTTTATTATCTGCTAAGATTGCAACGGGTTTTGTAAAATAAGAAACGATACCGAATAAATCAATTCTCTTATCGTTCTATCTCTGTTTAATTCTCTATTTTTGTTATCGTCAAAAAGATTTTGAAAAGGCTTTATTTATTTAGCATTCGGGCATTCACAGGTCCATTTATTGTGACATTGATTATTTCAATGGTAATGCTCATCATGCAATTTTTTTGGCTCTATATTGATGATATGATAGGGAAGGGAATAGAGCTTTCCATCATAATGGAATTATTATTTTATGTTTCTGCTAGTTTAATTCCCTTGGCCCTTCCTTTAGCCATCTTACTTTCTTCCATTATGACCATAGGGAATATGGCAGAGAACAATGAGTTGAATGCATTGAAATCGGCAGGTATGTCGCTTTTTCAGATTTTAAGACCCCTCACTTGGATAGTTGTCTTCATAACAGCGGCCACCTTTTACTTTGCAAATTACGTTATTCCTGTAGCAAATTTGAAGTGGCATTCGTTGATTTTTGATATTCAAAACACAAAAATTTCTGCTTTAATAACACCGGGTATATACAGTAAAGGAATAGAAGGATATGCAATTAAAGTAGATACTGGAAAAGACAGTTATTTTGAAGGAATTATTATCCATGACCACACTCAACCAAAAGAATTAAAAACGATTCGAGCCAAACAAGGAAATTTATATAAATCGGTCAATGGAAAATACCTTTTCTTTGAATTAAAAAATGGTTCTATAATGGAAGAGTTGGAAATTGAAAGTCCTGTTTTTATGCTGGGTGGCAAACTCCAACCTAATAGTCGAAATAGCAGACCAACACGAAGAGCAACGTTCAAAAAAGCAACGTATAAAATGGATTTAACGGGATTTGATTTAAATCGCTCGGACGAAAAAACATTTGCAGATAAACACGAAATGTTGAATGTTTTTCAAATTTCTCATGCAGTTGATTCTGTATCCTTACGAGGAGAACAGGTTATGCGAACTTTTTTACTTTCCGTAAAAAATGAACATGCTTTTTTCAATAACAAGAACACCGCAGTAAGCAACTTTAATACAACGGGAATTAGGAATTCCAAAGCTCCTGCAAAAGCAATTGTTTTCAATACTTTATCAAATACAGAGAAACAAAAGGCAATTTCTGCTGCACAAACCAAGTTGAGAAGGAAAAAGCAATCGCTTCAAAATCAAGGTGAGTTTTTTCAAGCGATGGAAAAAGAGTTAGATAGTTATTGGATTGAATTTCATCGAAAATTCGCATTAACCTATGCTATTTTGGTATTGTTCTTTATTGGTGCTCCTTTAGGTGCAATCGTCCGCAGGGGTGGATTTGGTGCTCCGGTTGTCATAGCGGCATTGCTTTTTATGATTTATTTTGTACTCATTTCCATCGGTGAAAATTTAGCCAAAACAGATGTAGTATCACCATTTGTGGGTATGTGGTTTGCGGGAATTGTATTAACACCGGTGGCTATTTTATTTACTTGGGCAGCATCAAATGATATTGATTTAATAGAAAGAATGAACTTTTGGAGTAGATTAAAAGCCTTAAAAAAACCAAAATAAATTGTGAAAATCCTTCAATTATGTAATAAAGCACCTTTTCCTGCTAACGACGGGAGCAGTATTGCTATTTATAATATGGCGGTTGGCTTGCTTAATAATGGGGTGGAGGTTCATTTACTTACCATTAACACTAAAAAACATTTTAAATCAGATGATAATATTCCTACCGATTTTTTTAAAAATGTCCATTATCAGTCAGTTTTTAAAGATACAAATCCTACTTTTTTTGGGATGATGATTAATTTTTTTTCTTCAAAATCCTATTTTGAGACGCGGTTTTATTTTCGGGAATTTGAACAAAAATTAAAAGAAAATCTTCAGGCTTTTTCTTATGATATTATTCAATTAGAAGGCTTTTTTATGTGCTCATACATTCCCATTATTCGGCAGTATTCATCCGCGAAAATTGTCTTAAGAGCACATAATATAGAACATATTATATGGGAAAGGCACATTAAAACGCTATCAAATCCAATTAAAAAAGCCTACCTCTCCCTTCAAACAAAACGCCTTCGAAAACAAGAGTTGAAGGCATTCAACCAGGTGGATTATATCATTCCAATAACAGCAATTGACCAAAAAGAAATGGAAAAATGGGTGGATAGTTCAAGGCTACATACCGCTTTGACGGGAGTGAATTTAACAGAATACCAGTTGAAGACAGATCCATTATTTGAACCATTTAGTGTTTTCTGCTTTGGCTCAATGGATTGGATGCCGAATCAAGTGGCTGTTGAATGGTTTTTGGAACATTGTTGGCAGCAAATTTTGGATAAAATCCCGGAATGTAAATTTATTATTGCTGGTCGTAATATTCCAGATGCGTTTAAGCAACTGGCTTCATCATCAATTCAATTGTTGGAAAACGTTGCTGATAGTAGGGATGTTTATAATCGATTTAATATCATGATTGTACCTCTTCAATCTGGAAGTGGTTTGCGCATAAAAATTGTCGAAGGCTTGAGTTTTGGGAAAGCAATAGTGACAACTCCAGTTGGTTGTGAAGGTATCAATGTACAATCAAATCGAGATCTTTTGATCGCTGAAAAACCTGAAGACTTTGTTGATTCTGTTTTAAAATTGTTAGAAGATAGTTTGTTGAGAGAATCAATGGAGGCGAATGCTAAATCATTTGCAAAGGAAGAACTAGACAACACGAAATTAACCGCTACCTTAGTACAATTTTATAATTCGATTTTATCATAAGTGTTAGAAAAAGGGCTATATCTCATTGGGATCATTTCAATTATTGGAATAGCTCAGAGCTATTTGCTTTATCCACTTGGATTACTTCTTTTTGGTAAAAAAACGCAATCTAAACCTACATTAGATAGTTCTCCGAATGTTGCTGTTGTTATAGCCGCTTACAATGAGGAAAATGTATTAGAAAAAAAAATTCAAAGTGTTCTGTCTTCCAATTATCCATTGGAAAAGCTTTCCATATACGTTGGTTCTGATGCGTCAACGGATGGTACAAACAAAATTGTAGAAGGTTTTGCCGCTCGTTTTCCCACGGTTCATCTAGTCGTTTTTCAAGGAAGAACGGGAAAAGCCGGCATCATCAATGCGTTAATTAAAGATTGTACGGAGGAGGTTCTTATTTTAACAGATGCAAATGTCTTTTTTAAACCTTCTACCATCCCAAATCTTATTCGACATTTCTCAAGTGCGGATACGCATCAAGTATGTGCTAATATTTTAAAAACATCTGATAGAAATGAAAATATTCAAGCCCTAGAAAAAGGGTATTTGCTTATTGAAAACAAACTAAAATTAAGAGAAAGCGCAAATTGGGGTTTTGTGATGGGAGCCGAAGGTGGGTGTTATGCCATACGAAGAACAGCCTATACACCTGTTCCTAAAAATTTTTTCATGGATGATTTTTTTGTTACCATGAGCGTTATAGCAAATAAAGGGCGGGTTGTATTTGATGAAGAAGCTATCTGCTATGAAGATCTCCCTTCTGAATCAGCAGAAGAATTTAAGCGTAAAATTCGAATTTCAATTGGTAATTATCAGAATCTAGTTGCGTTTAAACAACTTCTATGGCCTATTTGGACTCCAATCGCATTTGCGTTTATTTCCCATAAAATTTTGAGGTGGTTGACTCCTTTTTTTCTTATACTTTTGCTGCTGGTTTCTATTGCGCTCAGTTTTAATTGTCCGATTTTTCAGCTATTCGCTATACTTCAAGGTAGTTTATTTCTTAGTCCTTTTGCAATTCCCTATTTAAAATCAGTAAAGCCATTATTATTTATTGCTCATTTTTACAACATGAATCTTGCTTTGCTTATTGGTTTCTTCAAGTATATGAAAGGAGTGAAATCGAGTGTTTGGCAACCCACCCCTCGATCTAAGAATTAACTTTTTTGGTGGGCCTTCCGGTCAAATAAACGCCGACAAAAATCAGGAGCATATATATGACTTTTTCAATTGTAATGGTTGATGTATAATCGGGTGCTAGATTTAGATATAAAAATAGGTACGCAAAACCAATTACCATCATCGGTTGAAAATAAATGTATGAGCTTGAAACGGATGGACTCAAGTGTTTTAATCCATACATCGTTAACAAATAGGTAAGAAAAGTAACCCCAACCACCACATAGATAATTTTAATCCAAATGCTTGTTGGAATTTTTGCGAAATCAGTGATTATTAATTCTGAATGAACAGGTGGGTAAAATAAGAGAAATACAAGCCCTAAGCTAAATACCCAAGTGATTACCAATAGCGGACTGTATTTTTTCATGAGTGGCTTAGCCAGTACTAAATAAACGGCATAGCTCAGCGAATTAATTAATAAAAATAAATCGCCCAAACTCGTTTCTGAAACTGCCCGAACACCTGTTAATGTTAATAAAATGGCACCTATTGCACCAATAGCAATTCCGCTAAGGTGTATCGCCGTGATTTTTTCTCTTAATAGGAAAGCGGAAAGAATAATCACCATAATTGGATTGAAGGCCATGATTATTCCGGAATTAACAGAAGAGGATAAATTGAGTCCATGAAAAAAGAAAAGTTGATTAACCGTTACACCAAATAGCCCGCAAGCCATGAGTCTCAGCCAATCTTTCCGTTCAATTTTATACGATTTAATGAAAAATAAAAGTAACCAAAACAGTAATGTTGCTCCCAGTACACGAAAAAAAATAAACACAGAGGGAGTTAAATAAGTGGGCATGACACCCTTTGCCAAGACATGGCTCGCACCATAAAGTGTGTTTACTAAGAATAATGCGGCATGAGCCCAAATAGTTCCTTCAGTTTTATTTTCCATTAGAAGAACAGCCACCGTGTCTTTAGAGATGTTTGTCTGTAGTCATCCAACTTTTCGCTTACACCTTTTGAAATTAGTTTTTTCTTAAATTTTAATGTCCCTTTTCCTTGTTTGTAATCCATTTCATCGCTAAAAATAGGTATGAGCGCCCAAAAGTGTATCGTTTTATCTCCAAGTGTCATGGGTGCTAATTCATCAGATAAAAGGAGTGGTTGACTGACAAAAAAGTGATTTTGTTTCATAGTAACCGAAAGAGAATCATTGTTTTTTGTGCAATTATAGGTATGTCCGTCACCAAGCCATGTTTGTTGATTGATGGTATATTCTTTGATTTTTTTCAACCATTCAAATACCCAATTCATTGACGCGTTTTCGCTGTCTAATATATCCCAATAACTGGGTAAACAAAAAAACAGTTCGCCAAATTCCATCCCTTCAAGTTTTTCAGGAGTAGGCATTTGGTATTCATGAAAATCTGAAGTCATAAGGACTTGAACTCCTTTTTCTTGTTTCAAATCAAGCAAAAAATACAATTCGCCGTTGTGAAAAATTTCACTGATTTTAGTCGCTGGAAACCGCGTTATTAGAGCTTCATGGAGTTTGTTCATAGAAACAAAAGTAGCTTTATTTTAGTGATTTCAATTAAAAAACCAAGCGATAACGCAATAACGAAGTAATTTCCCAATTACCATAAACAGGCATACCCGTATCATTGACACCCGCAAATAGCCCAATATTAATAACAAGGGATCACCAATAATAGGTATCCAACTCAATAATGCCGTGTAGCTTCCGTATGTTGAAATAAAATGAGTGTATTTTTCCAGCTTTGCAGGATTTAGCTTACTTTTTTTTAGCCAATTCGGATTGCCTAGTCTCCCTAATAAGTAATTGGTTAAGCCCCCCAAACTATTGCCAATCGTTGCAACTACAATTGAAATTATTGGGTCATATCCTTGGGCTAACACAACGGCCAATCCCACTTCAGATGCAAATGGAATAAGTGTTGCAGATAGAAAGCAACTGGTAAAAAGGCTAATGTAAATCCAATTTTCCATAAATAAAAAAGGCCGGAAAAACCGGCCCTAAAAAATGCTATATCCGTTTTAGTTTTTAATCACTTTTTTAGTAACAATTGAACCATTTGCTTCAAGAGTTACATAGTATATTCCTGCAACTAGGTTTGTTGTTGGAATGTTAGCTGAGTTTGTTCCTGTTGCTAAATTATTCATGTTTGAAACCGAAATCACTTTACCCGAAAGATCAGAAAGTGTAATAGTTGCATTTGAACTAGTAGCTAAATCAAATGAAATGGTTACATCCGTAGAAGTTGGATTAGGGAAAATGGCAACAGAATTGAATTCATTATTTTCTTCTGAAATTCCTACAGTTGGATCAAAGTTCAAACGAACGTAAGGAGTACTTGTTTGATAAAACCAAGTGTCGGTAGGAGTATCATAGAAGAATGAAGTTTGAACTTCAGATGTTCCAGCGTTTGCCACTTTTAATCCACCTGAATAGGCACCAATTACAGCTAAATAAGTCATACCTGCTGTTAATTGAATAGGAGTTTGCATAGGCATCACAAGGTTGTTATTTAAGTTGTTTGAAGCCACAATTAAACTATTGGATTCTCCCTCATAAACAAATTCTCCTGTTGTTGGATCTATCGAGTATAATTTTGTATAAATCTCTGTTCCAACGGTAGTTCCAGAAGCACCTCCTGCTAAACGCACATTGATTGCTGTCAGAGTTTGGTCGGTAACAATATCAAATAAGTTTCCTGATTCAAACCCATCTGTTCCATTTGTTGTATTTCCTGCAACTGTATTATTGTCTCGTGCATAAATATAGTTGGTCACAGCGAAACTGATATTTGATAATGCATTATTTGCCGGAACATCATCCGTAGAATCGGCTGTTATTGATCGTGTTACGGTATAATTAGTTACGGTTGCTGCCGGTGTAAATGGAGTAGAAATGGAAATGGTTGCGGTATCTAAAGATAAGATGGTTGTTGGTGTTGATGAACCTGTGAATGCACCAGAATTTACATTAACATTCAGCGTAACATTATTTTGCGTATTAACACCACCATTGAAAATAGACGCTTCAAAATCTATGGGAGCTACTTGCGTAGTTGGAATTTGATAATAATTCAATCCTGCTGTTCCCCAATATGAACCGGTAGTAGCTAGATCATTTCCTGGATTGGTAACAATTTTAACATCGTCAATATACCAGCCATAAGTTATCCATACATTAGGACTAGTTGCAGATCCAGGTAACGCAGTCGTCCATTGAAAACGCACCCAAATTGGAGAAGTTGTTGCAGTTAAATAAGTAGCTAAATTAATTGTTTTATTCGTTGGGTTTGAATAAGGTGTTCCACCAGATTGAGATAAAACAGGTTGATCAGCATTTGAACCAACAGGAATGAAATTCACACCATCAGTCGAAATTTGAATTTCTTGCAAGTCGTTAAAACGAGCTCCGTATTGTTGAAACTGTAAAGAAACTTCATTTGTCCCACCTAATGCAACGATATCTATAGGTTGAGCTGTTGTCATGGTATAAGTTACGTTCAACGCTTGTGTTGATGCAGTAGGGTCTCCATTCACTAATTCAGCATAATTTCCACCGGATGTAGAAAGAATTCCACTTGCAGCCGCCCACCAGCCCTCA
Organism: uncultured Lishizhenia sp.; assembly: GCA_964612725.1. GTDB lineage: Bacteria > Bacteroidota > Bacteroidia > Flavobacteriales_D > Crocinitomicaceae > UBA952. The sequence continues at coordinate 33,234 of CAZTFG010000003.1, forward strand.
CTTGTGTTGTTAATATTCCATCCATAATCTGGACCTGATTGACCACTATTGTCTAATACCCATGAAGTCGCATCAGTAAAGTCATTCGACCACAACGTAATCCCAAGGTCTTTTTCGCTTGGTAATTGTTGATTAGCAGTGGGAGGTGTTTTTATTAAGTCCTGAAACGTAGCAATTTTTGGTGATTTTTGAGCAAATGCACCAGCCGTCAGGGCTAATATTGCAATACTAAGTACTGATTTTTTCATATCAATTAAATTTTAGCTTCAAATATACTGTTTTCGAATTATTTTAAGAACGATCTTTCAAAAAAGGAAGCATTTTTCTTGTGTCCAACAATGACGTAGCTGAAAGCGTGACCTGTAGCATATCATTTTGATGGTTTTTTGCCTCCTGAAGGCATTGTCCAAGCGCATCATAAACTGCTGTTCCTCCTGAGTATATTAATTCCTTTCCATCCGTGCCAACTCGATTAACACCTGCCACAAAACACTGATTTTCAATTGATCTCGCTTTTAATAAGGTATCCCAATGTGCTCTTCTTTTTTCAGGCCAATTGGCCACATAAAGTAAAACATCATAAGCCGCTTTTTCGTCATCCATACGGTTGCGAATCAACTCTGGAAAGCGCAGGTCGTAACAGATTTGCAAATTGATTTTCCACCCTTTCCATTCCACAATAACTTCTTTCTCTCCTGCTGAAAAATGTTTATCCTCACCACCCAATCCAAATGACTTTCTTTTGTCATACGTGGTTATTTCCCCGCTAGGAAAAACAAATACGCCACGGTTGTAGAATTTTCCGTTTTCCTGAATAATGAGTGATGCATAGATGGCTGTTTGAAGTTTCGCTGACCAATGAGTTAAAAACGAAATTCCAGCAGAGTTATCCATGCTTTCAGACAAGGCATGAACATCCATACTGAAACCGGTGTGAAACATTTCAGGCAACACAACCAAATCTGTTGAAGAAAGCTGCTGAAATGATTCTTCATAGCGGGCTAAATTGGCTTGTTTGTCTTGCCATACTTGATCAATTTGAATCAAGCTAATTTTCAAATCTTGCATAGTCGATTTATTGCATCGGTTAACGTTTGGTCTTGCTTGGCAAAGCAAAAACGAATTAGTTTTCTATCTTCTCCATTGTGATTGAATACAGATAAAGGTATGGTTGCCACACCAAATTCTGTCACTAATCGTTTGGTGAAATCAACGTCAGGTTCATCTGAGATCGATGCATAAGAAGCTACTTGAAAATAAGTTCCTTCACAAGGCATTAATTTAAAATTACTGTGTTGCATGCCCATTCTAAACGTGTCCCTTTTTGCTTGATAAAATGTTCCCAACGATGTTACGTCCACTTCAGATAAATAGTGAGCAAGGCTTGCCTGAGCCACACTGTTGACGCAAAAAACCAAAAATTGGTGTACTTTTTTAATTTCTGTCATGAGGTGACTAGTTGCAATGATATATCCAATTTTCCATCCCGTAATATGAAAGGTCTTACCAAAAGATGAGGTGATAATGGATCGATCGCGCAAAATTTCAGAACAATTTACGGATAAGTGATCGTTTTCAAACGTAATATATTCGTAGACTTCATCTGATAAAACCAATAAATTTGGATTTTTTTCCACTAGATTTTCTAGTTCAATCATATCTTCCTTCCTCCACATGGTACCACTTGGGTTGTGTGGGTTATTCGTAATGATTAATCTGGTTTTTTCATGAACAACCTCATTGATGAGTGACCAATCAGGAAGAAAATCATCTTTCAGCGGAATTCGAATCGGTTTGGCTCCTGCTAAAATTACGGGCGATTCATAACAATCATAACTTGGGTCAAGAATGAGTACTTCTTCTCCTGGATGCACCAAGGCTTGAATGGTCGTGAAAATGGCTTGTGTGGCACCGGCTGTTACTAATACCTCAGAAACCGGATCTATTTTTCTGTTGTATTGGCGCAAGGTGAGTTGTGCAATTTGCTCCAGTAGCACTGGTAAACCGGCCATGGGTGCATATTGGTGCGTGTTTTCTTTCGCTTTTTCAGACAAAATTTCAGACAATCGGCCATCAATAGGAAAATCCGGAAATCCTTGGGATAGGTTAATAGCTTGATGTTCGGTTGCCAATTTAGACATCACGGTAAAAATGGTAGTGCCTACATGTGGTAGTTTCGATTCGAATTTCATAATTGTAAAATTAACTGAAAACGAAAGAAACTAGATTAAGATTAGAGAGATTTATTTGGTTTTAGAAAAGTAGTTCTAATGGCTACTTGAATTTTTTATAAACTGAATGTAGAAATTAATACTTTCATGATAAGCTGAAATTGAAATTCGCTCGTTTATACCGTGAACCCTTGGAAGATCTTCTTTGGCAAAACGTATGGGTAAAAATCGATAAATATTAGATGTTAATGGTTGATAGTGCCGTGAATCGGTGCTGCCCACGGCTAGAAATGGGGCAACCAGTACATCTGGAAAAATGGATAAAATCGTTTTTTGGAGTTGAATAAAACAACTCGATTCTGTATTAGATACCACTGTTGGATTATAACCAAACTCGTTAGCCTTTTTGATTTTAACTCGATTATCATTAATTATTTTTTCTATATAATCTTGTACAGATGAAGTGCTTTCTCCAGGAATAATTCTAAAATTAACAACCGCTTTGGCATTGGTTGGCAAAACATTTTCTTTATTCCCACTCGTAAAAATTGTAGCGGCAGTGGTTGTATGCATAATGGCTCTTGTTGCATTATTCCCTCCCAGTTTCCACTTAATCAAGGGGGCAAATAACCATCGATTGCCAAATGTAAGACGGGCTAAAAAACTCATTTCAGGAGCTAAATAATCAAATAATAGGGTTCCTGCTCCACCTATTTTCAACGGAAATGGATTGGCTTCTAATTTTGAAATTGCACTACTTAAAATTCCGATTGCTGTTTCTTTGGGCGGCATTGAACTGTGGCCTCCTGCATCCTCTACGGTTAATTCCAAACTTAAATACCCTTTTTCAGCTATCCCAATTAGGGCAATAGGCTTTGAAAGTCCAGGAACCATTTCCGAAACAATTGACCCCCCTTCGTCTAAAACAAACTCCAGTTTTTCCCCGCGTTTAGCTAATACATCAACTATTCTCTTTGTTCCGTTATGTCCACCTGTTTCCTCATCATGACCATACGCCAGATAAATTGTTCTTTTAGGTTTATATCCTCTTTTCAATAAGAATTCTATGGCTTCCAACTGTCCAAGGAGTGCAGATTTTACATCTAACGTACCACGCCCATAGATGAAACCATTCGATTGTGCTCCTGAAAAAGGATTAAAACTCCATTTTTTTAAACTTGTTGAATCAATAGGTACAACATCTTGATGTGCCATAAGTAACAATGGTTTTAGGTTTTTATCCGTCCCCTCCCATTTATATAATAAACTTAGCCCATTTATATTTTTTGCTATTAATTTTTTGTTCAACAATGGAAATGCCTCTTTCAAAAATGCATGAAAAGCCAAGAAGGTGGTGCTGTCTAAAATCTGATTATCTTGAGGTGAAACGGTTCTAAATTGAATAGCTTTACTTAATCGTTCTGCACAGGATTTGTCCAATAGGAATTGCTTAACAACTACTGGTTTAATTTGCTTAGACTCTAAGCTAAAGGCATTGTACAAGCAAATTAGGACAATCAATAAAAACACGCCACCAATGCCAATCAATATTTTTCGTTTTTTATTCAATTCCGAAAATGATATTGGATTATTAATGATTTACTTAATTCTGTAAATAGCTTAAGGTACCGTTTTTCATCTGGTGATAGGCTTTCACCAAATATGCCAATTGAATGCGCATGGTATCAAATGCTTCTTCTGTTTCGGCACTGATTTCCTGTTTTTTGAGGCGCATGAGCAGTTTCATGTACATAGCATGTAACAATATTTCAATCGTGTTTTTGTCCTGTAGGTTTGATTTTGCTTTAAATTCTTCCAAGGTACTCACCGCCTGATCATTCAGCATTTTATATTTTTCGTCATTGTAAACCGTCAAAAGGGTATTATGCAAATAAGACAACTCGATTACAATGTCTTGAATTTCTGCTAAGTGTCCTTTCTGCTCAATGCGTTGTGCTTTCATTTGTCTTATCAGACCCTCATACCACTTTCTATATGCTTCCACTTCTTGTTCATTTTGAGTAAGTGGTAATACGGTATGTTGCACGATAGTTTCAAGATCGAATTGAAAAGCACGAATAATATCCTCAATTTGATACATGTACAACAAGTATTCAGCAATATTTTCTTGTTGTTTTTGCTGTGCTAATATCATTTTATTTTAGTTCTTTAGCAATTTCTGCTTGCTTTTCGTTTAGGTAATTCACAAATTCATTAGTGACATCCATATTAGATTCAATAAATCCAATTTGTCCTCCTTTTCCATGTATGAGTAGAATGTCAATTTTGTTTTTTTGAGAAAATTCTTTAGCAAATTTTTCCACTTTATTTCCAATTACCGTCATTTTGTCAATGGCTTCTTTTTCTAATGCTTGACCTTGATTTTGTTGGTAATCAGCAATTTGTTTTTGCATCGCCTGGGCTTTTTGTGAAAGGGCAACTTGTTCATTTTCAGACAATAAACCTTGTTTCATCAATCCTTCGTTTTTGGTTATAAATGCTTCAAATTCACTTTGTTTACGTTGCATTTCGGCTTCAAATGCTTTTTGCTTGGCATTCATTAATGAATCTTGTTCTTTGAAGAAAATAAATTTCCCCTTCAAAGAATCACTGTTATAGTAAGCGATTTTTAAACCCTTCATGTCACGTCTTTCCACGTTTGTAGTAGTTGATGGAGCGGGTTTTTTTTCAGAGCAACCAATCAGCGTTAGTGCAACCAATGAGGCAAAGACAATCAATTTATTCATGAGTTCTATTTTTGTTTTTAAAGGCTGTTTCCCAATCGTCACGCATTTGAATAAACCGCGTTAGGCAGTTAGACAACAATTGAGGGCTAATCATATTTTCTAATTCATCTAACGACATTACATCCGTTTCCCCAATTTTAAAAAGTTGTTCAAATTGACCTAATTCAATTTTAAGCAAATATTTTGCATTATAATTATGAATGGTAATTCGATAATGTTCGTGAGGAATTTCTTTGATTAGTCGCATTTATACAAAAGTAATGGAAAAACTTATTTAATCTAACATTCACTTTTATTTCGAACCATGTTTTGGATACTAAAAATTAATTACTTTTGCCTCGAAAACGTTTAAACATCAATCACGTATGTCAAGTAAATATCAATCAGCTATTGACGCATTCATGGATCGCGTTAAAGCAAAAAACGGTGGAGAGCCTGAGTTTATTCAAGCTGTTCAAGAAGTAGCGGAAGCGGTTATTCCTGTAATTGAGGAAAACCCAAAATACAAAGCGGCTAAAATTTTAGATCGCATTGTTGAGCCGGAAAGAACAATTATTTTCAGAGTTCCTTGGTTGGACGATAATGGAAATGTTCAAGTAAATCGTGGATACCGTGTTGAATTTAATTCAGCAATCGGTCCATACAAAGGAGGATTACGATTTCACCCAAGTGTCAACTTATCTATTCTTAAATTTTTAGGATTCGAACAAATCTTCAAAAATTCACTTACAACTTTACCTATGGGTGGAGGAAAAGGTGGTTCTGATTTTGATCCAAAAGGAAAGTCAGACAACGAAGTAATGAAATTTTGCCAATCTTTTATGACTGAATTATGTCGTCATATTGGTGCTGATACTGACGTTCCTGCAGGAGATATCGGTGTTGGTGGTCGCGAAATCGGATATATGTTTGGTCAATACAAACGCGTTCGTAATGAATTTACGGGAGTATTAACTGGAAAAGCTCGTAACTGGGGTGGATCATTGATTCGTCCAGAAGCTACTGGGTATGGAACAGTTTATTTTGCTCAAGAAATGTTAGCAACGAAAGGTGATTCTTTTGCTGGTAAAGTGGTTGCCGTTTCTGGTTCAGGTAATGTGGCTCAATATGCATGTGAAAAAGCAACTCAATTAGGTGCTAAAGTGGTTACTTTGTCAGATTCTGAAGGGTATATTTACGATGCAGAGGGAATTACAGCTGAGAAATTGGCTTATGTAATGGAATTGAAAAATGACCGAAGAGGAAGAATTTCTGAATACGCCACAACGTATCCTTCAGCAAAATTTGTAGCTGGAAAACGCCCTTGGGAAGTAAAAGTAGATATCGCTTTGCCTTGTGCTACTCAAAATGAGTTGAACGGTGAGGAAGCGAAAGCCTTGATTGCAAATGGAGTGAAGTGTGTTGCTGAAGGTGCAAACATGCCATCTACGCCAGAGGCAATTGAAGCATTCCAGCACGCGCACGTCCTTTTTTCTCCAGGAAAAGCATCAAATGCAGGTGGAGTTGCTACTTCCGGATTAGAAATGTCTCAAAACTCATTGCGTTTATCTTGGTCTGCTGAAGAGGTAGATCAACGTTTACATGGTATTATGGTTTCTATCCACGAAGCATGTGTGAAATATGGTAAAGGGGAAGATGGAAACGTAGATTATGTGAAAGGAGCAAACATCGCAGGTTTTGTGAAAGTAGCTGATTCAATGATCGATCAAGGTTTGGTGTAAATTAAACCAATAAAACACATAGGAAAAGCCACTCATTTGAGTGGCTTTTTTATTAATTTGAAATTATTTTTATTTCAACTCGTCGATTACCCGATCGTTCTTCTTCCGTTTTTTCAGGCATTGGATATAGCGGCAAAGACACGCCAAATCCTTTATAACTCATTCGTTGGGCATCAACTCCTTTACTCACTAAATAGTGATAAACCGCTGCTGCTCTTGCCGTTGATAGGTCATCGTAATCTGCAGGGGCACAACAAATATGTCCTTGTATTTCAATCTGCAGTTTTTTATTGCTATTCATGGCCTCCAATAATTCAACCAGAATCGATATGGATTGGGGTAGTAAATCAGCAAGTCCGGGATAGAAGTTTAATGATTTCAGTCGAATTTTTTCACCTACTTTTCCAATCGATAATTGAGTTGTGATGGTTTCTTTTTTGGGTGTAATCGTATTGGAAGCTATTGATTTATAGATAATTACAACTTTTCTATTTTCAGTATTATTTTTGGCAAAAAGGAATTCTTCCCCAAAGGCATGATTTTCACTAATTGATTTTGATTTAAGTTGATTTACAACGGAAGCGATTCTTTTTTCAGCTAGCCATTTATTGTATGTAACGCTGCCGCAAGTATCCGTAAAACCATGAATTGCCTCAATGGTTGCACCCGAATTTTTTAGTTCAACCAACTGACTGCGTGTTTCATTAGAGAGTGAATAGCGATCAAATCCAAAGAAAATAACAAGGCTGTCTTGTGCTTGAATCATGCCGCCAAAAAACACAAAAAAAGGGAAAAGAAATTTATTCATTTACTTGAAATGATAGATTTTCATTTGGTTACATCATTTCTCTAAAAATGTGCGCCATTGTTCAAATTGATCTTTTTTCATCACCCGCGGAAATTTAGTTTGAGACCCTGCTTTTCCTAGTGAATTTAGGTAGTGATAAAATTGATCCGTGTGTAATACGTGGGGCACAGGATTTTTTAACGTGTATTTACGAGCATAGGCGTAATCATCATTCAGTTCTCCTAATTTTTTATCAATGAGGTGCATGAGTGTGGTTGCCTCCACTGATTCTGGTTTGTTTGTTCCAAAATACCAATGATGCAAGCTGTTTTCTTCATCTGCACCAATTGAGAATTCTGTTATCTCGATGGATAAGTCTTGCGAAACTGCTAAAATTGCTTGGTTGATATTGTCCAATGTTAGGTGCTCGCCACACAAACTCAAAAATTGTTTAATTCTTCCAGTAATAATTACTTCTCTTTCTGAAACATCAACAAAACGCACCAAGTCACCAATCATATAGCGCCACAAACCAGCATTGGTGGTGATGATTAACGCGTAATCTACTCCCTCAGTTACCTCACTGAGTGAATAAGCAGTATGTTTGTTGATTAACACCCCATTTTCATCAAAAAAATCAGAATTGAACGGAACGAATTCGTAAAAAATTCCAGTGTTGAGTAGTAATTTCATTCCTTTTCTTCGTGTGGAAGCTTGATAGGCAAAGTACCCTTCACTGGCCAAATAAGTATCTAATAAAAATAATTTTTTTGAGCTAATTTTTTCCAATCGAGCGATATATGGCTCCATAAATACACCACCATGAACATATACTTGAAAGTTTGGCCAAATATCTTGAATTGAATTCAACTGGTAGTGTTTTACTATTTCTTCTAACAATAAAATACACCAACTTGGAATTCCGACCATGGCTCCAATATTCCATTTAGGTGCTTTTTCAACTATTATTTTCAATCGTTCATTCCAATCTTTGATGCCGGCAATTTTATTTCCTGGTCTCGTGAATGGCGTTGCAACAATGGATGTATGTTTTTTTAATATTCCGCTCAGGTCACCCTCCACATGCGTTTTCTTCTTCACAAGTTTCGTGCTTCCCCCAACGGTTAAAACTTGGGTTGAAAAAAATGTTTCAGGCAAATCAAGTTCATGTAAAATAGACAATTGTCGAATACTTGATTTTTGAAAAGATCGTATGGTTTTATCTGTAACGGGAATGCGTTTACTGGGCGAACCAGTGGTACCTGAAGACAGGGCATAAAATTTAATTCGACCCGGCCACGTATGATTTTTCTCTCCTGCAATGGACTTGGTGAGCCACTTTTCATAAAACTCCTCATAGTCTGTAATTGGGACCGCTTGCTGAAATCCAGGTACTATATCTTTATTAACTAAAAAGGTATGAAAATTATGCACCAATCCAAATTGGGTATTTTTTGCATAATCTACTAAGTTTCTGAGAGTATCAATTTGAATAGTATATTCCTTTCCCTTATTCCGGTTTTTGCGGTAACTGATTTCTGTTGATTTCTTTATTAGTTTTCCAATAATTGGCATAGGTTCTAGGACTCTAATTAGTACACAAAGATAAGTAAAATGCGTTTGTGAAAAATACTCATGTGTTGCTCACTTTTTATCGTTCGTCAAAATAAATTTAGTATCTTCCACCTGAAAATGATACCATTAGATTTTTACAAGCGCCCCTTTCTTCACCTATGTATTCCATTTATTTTGGGACTATTTGCTGTATTTGCCTATGGTGTGTTTACTTCCTCCGTTTTAAGTGTATGTTTTCTATTGATCGTCGCTATATTTTTTTGGAAGTTTGTAACGGTGCAAGTGGGGCTTTTTCAGTATTTAGCTATTTATATAGTTGGATTTTTATTGGGTTGTTTTGTGGCCACACTTCATGTCGAAACGCATCCATCATTTCGAAATACTGGATATGCAAAAGGCGATTTGGTTCAACTAGAAATTACAGAGATTAATCAAGGATCGGGTGATTGGAACAAAGCAATTGGAACCGTCAATACTGTTTATACAAAAAAAGGAACGAGTTCATGCAAAAACGATGTGCTTTTATATATAAATAAAGACGCTTCATACATTCAGAAAGGCGATTTGATATTGGTAGGTGCTGAGTTTAATAAGATTCAAAACAAGCACAATCCGGGAGAATTTGATGCTGAATATTATTGGAAATCAAGAGGAATCGATGAGGTTGCTTTTGTAAATAGAGATGAAATTAGTTGGATTAACCAAATTGAGCCTTCGCTTTTCGCAACGTTTTTAAATGGATTTTCATCATACTTACAAAGCGCTTTGCATGAAAATCTGAGTGGAAATGATTTAGCCATTGCACAGGCATTAATTTTGGGAGATAAGTCCTTACTAGATAACGAAACTAAAAATGCATTTACTAACACAGGAGCCATGCATGTATTGGCTGTATCAGGTATGCATGTAGGATTAATCATGTACTTATTCATTACGGTTTTTGGTTTTTTCCCACGTATAATTACCAAAAAACAGGCTACATGGGTTGTGGTGATTTTCCTTTGGATTTATGCTTTAATCACAGGGTTTTCAGCAAGCGTGGTTCGCGCTGTACTGATGTTTACTTTTGTTGCTTTGTCTCAAGTCAGTGCTAAGCAATACGATTCCCTCAACTCTTTGTTTTTATCTGCTTTTATACTTTTGGTGTTAAACCCGCTTTATTTATTAGATATAGGATTTCAGTTATCCTATTTAGCCATGGTGGGTATCTTTTTGTTTTATGAGAAAATTGAACAATTGCTGCATTTTAGGCAGGCTCGCTTAAAAGAATTGTGGCAAGGAACTGCATTAGGCTTTGCGGCCCAACTCATGACAACCGGTATTTCACTGTATTATTTCCATCAATTTCCCAATTATTTTGTGTTGACAAATCTTGGATTAATGTTCTTTTCTGCCATTGTAATGGGATTGGGTTTTATGTTATTTGTTGTTAAGTGGGTGCCGGTTTTATCCAAATTGATTGGAGTTCTTTTAGGCTTCTCTGTTTTTGTGATGTATTGGATTGTTCAACAAATTGAATCTTTACCCGGGGCAGTAGCGTATGGATTTTCCGTTCCTTTATGGCTAGTGATTTTGTGGATGATTCTATTTATCTACCTCATTTTGTATGCTGAAAAGCGAAAGCAATTAATAGTGGGTTATTCCCTTTATTTTTTATCTGTTATTTTTATTGTCTATGAACGAAATAGCTATGTGTCGAAATCCGAATTGTGTATATTTAATCACAATCAATTAGTAATTGCATTGAAACACAAAGATGAAATTCATTGTTTTTATAAAAGCAAGCCTGAACAAGTAGCTAAAATAAAGTTACTTCTAGAATCCTATGCAAAACAAAATCCTGGGACCATTCATTTTCATCCTTTTTCTGAAAAAGCCATTCAATTTCAAATAGGAAATCAACGTTTACGAATCAATGACGCAGGAAAATGGGTTAGTTTGGACTGGAACCATCACCAATATGATATTTTATATAAGGCGGAAGTTTCTACTAAATCCGCAATTTATATGCCTTGGATACAAGAAGGTGAAGGCCATTTATTGAAAAATGGGGCGTTAATTTTAGAATCCGAATTGTGATTGTTGTTCCAAAAACGATTGTAATATCAACGTTGCACTCACTTTATCCACTAATTCTTTACTTTGTCTCTCTTTTTTCTTTTTACCGGAAAGAGAGATCGCATGGGATGCCATTTTTGAAGTGAAACGCTCATCTATTTGTACAATTTCACAGGTCGGAAATTGTTTTTTTAGTTCCAAAATCAATTGATCAATATTCTCATTAATTTCAAATAAACTGTTATCCAGTCGTTTAGGTTTCCCAAGAATAATTGTTGAAATTTTCTCCTTTGGTATAAGTGCGATTAATACACTCATCAAATCTTTACTTTCAACGGTACTATGTCCAAAAGCAAAAATACGGGCATCATCCGTGAGCGCTAATCCGGTTCGTTTTAGCCCAAAATCTAAGGCAATTGCTTTTCCCATGTATTAGTTGGATTGAATAGAAATCAACCAATCTCCCATTAATTTCAGTACATCGGGTTGAATTGTTTGTTCGATAGTTCCATACTCCGTAATATTTCCAGTGCTACAAGCTTGAAATAAGTGATTTAAATCAGGTAATTCTTTGAAAACAAGGTTTTTACTAGATTTAGGAATGTGCCTTTGCATGGCGCCTAAGTTTTCTTTGGGAGGCACTTGTAAGTCCTTACTTCCATTAAGTGCGAGCACATGACAATTTACTTTTTCTAAATCGTTTTTTGGGTCGTATTTTATGAAGTAAAACATCCACGGATTGCAAACATTGTTCAATGCTTCTTGAATGAGTTCTTCTTTCGAATTATAACCGACTAACTCTTTTTCTTTTGCATTTTTTAGTGATTTTCTTACTTTGTTTTCAATGATGGGTTTAGCTTTTTCTAGCGTATTTTCTTCACAAACAATCTTGTATATCTTTCTATTAAAGCGTTGTATTGATTGATTCGATTTTTCGGGAACCCCATTCGCTTTGTTAATTAAATACTGCTGCAGTAACAGTAGTTCGCCACCCGGAATTGCGGGGCCCGCTAATAATACAATGGAATGAATATCTTTTCGTTTTGCTGCTAACATAACCGCTATCATTGCTCCTTCACTGTGTCCGGCGATACTAATTTTATCTGATTTAATTTTTGGGTTTTTTCTCATGAAATCTAATGCACTTTCCGCATCAGTGGCTAATTCAACAGAAGTTGCAGAAGCAAAAAATCCTTTGGATTTACCTGTACCACGATCATCATAACGTAATACTGCAAAACCTTGATTCGTTAAAAAATCAGCGATTATCCAAAAAGGCTTGTGACCTAAAATTTCCTCATTTCTATCTTGAGGCCCACTGCCGCTTACTAATATTACTGCAGGAAAAGGACCTTCTCCTTTCGGTAAGGTTAGTGTACCTGCTAATGGAAATTTTTCAATTGAATTTTCAAATGTCACCTCGGTTTCTGTATAGGAAAATGGACCCTTTGGTTCTTGGGGACGATTTGCCCTTTTTACAATAACTTCTTCCCTTGTAAAGACTAAACCAGTAGAAAAACCACCTTGTTTAAACGTTCCATCCACCGTATCATTTTTAAGTAAGCCCGTATAACTGACTCCTATGTTTTTGACCTCAAAGACGAGCGTACCATTGATAAATTCAACTTTTGTAGCAGGTATGTCCTTTGCTCCTTGATCAGGGCTATCAAGCTTCCCGCTATAACCAGTTTCCGTTTTAGTAACGTGTATGTCCAAACGAAGTTTTTGTCCAGCATCTAATAATCCATGCCATGTACCTGTTATATTTTGGCAATAAAAAAAGGTGGTTGAACAAAAAAAGAATAAAAAAGAAAGTGATTTCATGTTTTTTCTCCAAATGTAATTTCTATTCTTTTAAATCAGTTGATTCAGATCAAATTTTTATATATTCACAATAAAATTAGCTAGTTATGAAGAGTATATCGATAAGTTTTGCGTTCAGTTTTTTTTCTTTTTGTGCATTTTCACAAGTAGTTGTGTGGCAGGATGATTTCGAAACACCATCCAACTGGGTTTTAAATCAATCAACAGGTATTAATGGGGTTGATGCAAACTCTTGGTTTATCTCTGACGCAGAAGGCGGAGTTGCAGCAGGAGGCTGTGGCGTGGCTTCCAATGGAAATAAAACCCTTCATGTTGGATGTCAAGGTTCCTGGTGCGTAGGCGCGGGAGCAACCTATAACGCGGGTGATGGTGGGCTTGGATTTATTGATGCAACAACACATAAAAGAGCTGTGATAACTGGTAATATAAGTACGGTGAATATTCAAAACCTTTGGCTGGAGTTCGATTATATTGGTGTTGGTCAAGCAGGGGCAGACTTCGGGAAAGTTATTTACAGCATTGATGGTGGATTAACATGGAACGAATTACAACTTATTTCACCCGCTTCAACATGTGGAAATGGACAAGGTTTATGGACCTCTTTTTCAGCTCAACTTCCACTATCTTGTTCAAACATACCCAATTTAAAGCTGGGATTTGAATGGATTAATGACAATGATGGCAGTGGCTCTGACCCTTCGTTGGCAGTTAATAATTTAAAAATTATAACACCCGGTTTTCCTGCAGTGGTGGCTGGTTTCACTTCAAATGTAAATCAACTTTGTCAGGGGTCTTGTGTGAGCCTAACAAATATAAGTACGGGTGCCCAAACGTTTGCTTGGAATTTTGGTAATGGTATAGTTTCTACGTTGGAAAACCCATCAACGATTTGTTATGATAGTCCTGGAACCTATGAAATTCAATTAATTTCTTGTAATACAAATTCATGTGATACCGCCAGTCAACTGATTACCGTGCTGCCTGCTCCAGCGATTGGGCTAGAATTTTTAAATGGACAAATTACCTCCTTGCAGTCCAATGCTTTGTATCAATGGATGCTTTGTCCATCTTTAACGTTAATACCCGGAGCTACTTCGTCGCAGTATACCCCTCCAATTAATGGCGAATATGCGGTAATAGTAACCTTGGCAAATGGGTGTTCTGATACTTCAGATTGTATTTTAATTGATCAATTGAGTATAGAAGAGCATGCGCTTTTTTCTACATTTTTTCCTAATCCGGGCGACGGGAAATTTTTAATTACCACTCATCTCCTTTCCATATCAGCAACCGATCAATTTGGCAGGGAGGTGCAGTTAACAGCTGATAATGATTATTTATGTTTACCTGACAATAGTAGGGGATTATTTTATTTAAAAATAGTAGAAAAAAATGGGAATACATCGGTTGTTTCCTACATCAAAGAGTAGGTAAATTCGATTGGAATTGTAAAATAAGTTAATCAATTAGAGAGTCTAATAAAACCAGATTCTTTTCAACTATATTTGTTAAGACAAAAACGATTAGTTATGAGAACAAATCATGAAATTGATTATTTCATCAAGGGCGAAGAAATGCAATTGGTTGAAATTGAATTGGATCCGCAAGAAACTGCAATTGCTGAGTCTGGTGCATTTATGTATATGGACGACGGCATACAAATGGAAACAATTTTTGGCGATGGTTCGCAACAACAACAAGGATTCATGGGCAAATTATGGAGTGCTGGCAAACGATTGTTGACCGGAGAAAGTTTATTTATGACTGCTTTTACGCATACTGGTTTTGGAAAAGCACGGGTGGCTTTTGCCTCACCTTACCCAGGTAAAATAATACCCATTGATTTGCAGCAATATAATGGAAAAATTGTTTGTCAAAAAGATTCTTTTTTATGCGCCGCCAAAGGAGTGTCTGTGGGCATTGAGTTCCAAAGAAAACTAGGAACAGGTTTGTTTGGTGGTGAAGGTTTTATCATGCAAAAATTAGAAGGAGATGGAATGGCATTTTGTCATGCGGGTGGCCATGTGATGAGCAGAAAATTAAATCATGGAGAGGTGTTGCGCGTAGATACGGGCTGTATTGTTGCTTACACACAAGATATTGACTATGATATACAATTTGTTGGTGGTATTAAAAACACGTTGTTTGGTGGGGAGGGTGTTTTCTTCGCTACGTTACAAGGACCAGGAGAAGTGTGGCTTCAAACATTACCTATTTCAAGATTGGCATCTCGAATTTTAGCTTATGGTACAACCCAACGAAAAGAAGAAGGCGGAATATTAGGTGGTTTAGGCAATATCTTGGACGGAGACGGTAGATAAGAAAAAACAACTGGCATAGTTTTCGCAAAACGGGATGAAAATGAATAAAGAAATAAGATGAAAAGTTGGTTGAAAGCATTATTGATTTTGCCTTTATTGATAGGATTAAGCTCTTGCGTTGAAATTATTGATGACCTTTCTATGAATTTGGATGGATCGGGAACCTTCAAATATACGGTTAACTTAAGTTCAAGTAAATCAAAAATAAACACCATCCTAAATTTAGATAGTTTAGATGGAAAAAAAGTTCCCAAAATGCCTGAAATTAAGGCAAAAGTGGCTGAATTCACAACACTTATTGCCAAGCAACCTGGTATTTCTGCTATTAAAGTAGAACCAAATTATGTTGATTATATAATTAAATTTCAATGCAATTTCACCAATGTTTTGGCTCTTCAAGAAGCATTAAAAAATGTGATAACCACCTTAGCTATTGATAAAAAGGGTTCGGTTGATTATGCCTATAATTGGATTTCTTGGTCTTCAACAAAATTGCAACGATCCATTCCTGAAATTTCCCTTCAAAAGGTTTCAGAAATTAAACAAAGTGAGTTGGATTTACTCAAAACAGGAAGTTATACTACCATCTCTCGATTTCAAAAACCAGTTGAAAAAACAGACAACCCAAATGCTACTATTTCCACAAGTAGAATGGCTGTTATGCTTAAGGCAAATGCTTATTCCTTGACAAAAAACCCTAAAATTTTAGAAAATACAATTTACCTCAATCAGAAGTAAGCTTGGAGTGCTTGAAAAATGATTAACTTCGTATAATTGTTCGGATTATCTAAATTCTCTCACATGAAAAAAATTCTTTTTGTATGTTCATTTTTTGTTCTTTCAACTGTTGTTGCGCAAAAGTCTGAGGAATTAGTGCCGAGTGAAGCGATTACTGTTTTTAGTTTAAATAATATACAGCTATTGCAAAAAATTTCAATGGATCAATTGGTACAATATGATTTCATGGAAGAATTACAACAAGAATTATTCGATGGTTCAACCAACAACAAAACAATTAAAGATTCAGGGTTAGATTTCGATCAGAAAATCAATATATTTTTAGGGAAAAATCCAGACTATTCTATTTCAGGTGTTACGTTTGGTGTTTCAAACAAGGCTAATTTATTTACGGTTTTTGATGATTTCAATCAAGTAGAATCTCCATACGATGGCGTGGATTGGTATGATTCGTATATCAATAATTTACTAATCAAGGGTAATACAGCTTTACTACTTCGCGTCGAACCCAACGAGAGAAAAGTAGACATGATCACGGATTCTATTTGGTACGAAAGAGGAAATTCAAGTCCTTGGGAATGGGACGAATCATCCTATGGTGAGGAAGTTTTTATTGACGATACTTTATCTGAAGAATTCATAGATGAAGGAGAAGAAATGGAGATTGATACGGCAGAAAACCTCATGAAAAACTATTATGAATTGCGCGATAGTATCCAGTTTGCTTTGCAATTAGACTATGAGAAAATTGTATTAGATGAATTGTTTTTACAGAATAAAAAACTGATGGTAACGGACAGCAGATTTGCAGAACAAATTGCTCATAATACTGAAGGTACTTTCTACTTTGATTATTCACGTAAAATGGAGAAAAATCAGGGGTTAGGGTATTTTAGAGGTATTGTTCCAAGTATATATTCTGATGTAAATGAACTCTACGAGGGCAATATTATTACAGGCGATGTTGTTTTTGTGGATGATCATCTGGAGTTTCAAGTGGTAACCAAATACAATAAGCAGTTAGGAGAAATATATTCGCATTTAGCGGATGCAAAAATGGATCCTGCCGTTAAAAAATATATCCCGAAAAGTTCACCCGCCTTTTTTGTTTATAAAGTAAATGTGCGTGAAGCATATGAAAAAGCATATGAAATCATTATGCCTATTTTGTCTAAAGAAGAAAACAATAATCGCTTGGCGGCTAATGTAATGATGCTTGATTTAATGAATGAGTTTATAAACAAGGATGCTGTTTTTGACACCTATAAAGGGAGTGTCTTTGGAAGTTTTAATGGAGTAAAAAAGATTAAAACAAAGAAAATTGAATTCATTTATGATGAAGAAACGTATGACTACTACGAAAAAGAAACAGAGGCCGAAGAAGACATGCCCGTTTTCACGGTTGGTATCAGTACAAAAAGACCCGATATTCCGGAGAAGATTTTGAAATATATGACCAAGATTTTAGCTACAAGAAAAGATGGTCATATCCAATACATCAGTAATGTTAAGGGTAGTGAGTATTATGTCATGGATAAAGCTATTTTAAATGCAGCACCCTTGTATATGATAAACAAAAATGGAGTATTTATCATGACAAATGATGAAGATCTTGCTAAAAATAATACGAATGGATATGAAAAAAATGCCATTTCTGGGAAAGAACTTAAAAAAGCCGCTCAAGGCGGAATGATGTATGCTAAAATCGATTTGAATTCTACCGTTAACTTATTCCCAAGAGATATCTTTTCACCCAAAGAAAATGAAATCATCGATGCTTTACGTGGAAAATCAGGAACCATGGAACTAACCACCTCAAAGACAACGAATGAACAAACTAACCTTAATTTAACCTATGATTTTGCCACAGGAAAAGAGGGAACTGGGCAACATGTTTTGGATATGATTAATGCAATTTATATTCTTACTAAATAATTGAATGGCTAAAAAGGTTTTTTTTATTTTTTTGTTGGCCCTTTCTTTGGGTGCGTTCTTGGTATTAAAACCTTTGTTATTCAAAAAGCCAGCTGCCCCCACAATTGAAGATAGATTACCTGATGAAGAATTTATTGGTAAAATTAGTTTGATTGATTTTGCTAGAGAATCTGAAAAAATCACTGAGAAAAATCAAGTGACTGTAAAAGATTTTATCGCGCATGATTTTTTATTAAGCCAAAGTAAAAATTATGGAATTGACCTGAGGAAGTATTCCTATGTGTTTGGAAATAGTAAAGGCGAATTTGGTTTAATAGTTGAATTAACGGACAGTTCTAAAATAATGGCTGGTATCAATCGCCTAAAAATTGTTTATCCAATTAAAGACACATTAATAGGGTCGAAAAAGGTATATGTACTCAAAAAGGAAAAGCTCTATTTTTACTATGATAAATCCTATGCGTTTATTTACAAGGGAAATCAGATTACAACCAAATTTAAGCGCATTGTAGATGCAAAATTAAAGGATCAAACCTCCACATGGAAGGCCTTTTTGAAAGATAATACCTTTAAAAAAGATTTCTTTGTAATCAGTACACAGTCCAAAAAATTGACTGACTTTGGATTAGAAAAGGCTGTACTTTCTATTCATTGTGATTCTACTCATTTTTTAATTAAAACAGCACTCAATCGGAAATACCCTTTGAATCTTTCATTGAAGGAGAAGGGTTTTGGATTTAAGACAAGTGATGAATCATCCAGTTTTCTGAATTTACATGTGGATATTTCTAAATTTAGAGAGAATTTGGATGATGAATTTTTACGTGCGATTAATAAATTTGCAAAACGGATTAGCTTCCCAACAACTGATTTTTTAAATGCGTGGGAGGGAGATATTTCTTTCATACAAGGTGGCACAACATCTATTTCTGAGACCTATATTGAAACTCAAATGGATGATGAGTTTAACCCAATTGAAGTACGAAAATATAAGGCAATAGCCGTTCCCAAATATGCCATCATGTTGTCAATGAATGAAAAGAAAGAATCATTTTTTCAATTATTGAACGCTAAAGGTATATTAACCCAAGAGGGCACAAAATCTAGGTTTTTATTTTCACCCCCTTTAGCCAGAAAAGAATATGAAAATTATACCGTGTTTAATTCAGGTGATGTATTTCCGGAGATTCAAGAAACTAATACGCATACCGCATTTCATTCTTGGAATGGAAAAAGATATCAATTTGATTTATTGGGATTGAAAGAACAATCATTAATGGGAGAATTTAAAATTCATTTTTCCGACATTGTAGCCTATCTTAAATATCGTTAGGTCATACTAATAAATTTGCGAATGGTCCTTTTTTTCTTACTTTTGAATTGACCATGACAAAACAATTTTTTCTAATACCATTTTTTCTTCTTGTATTCGGGCTTTCTGCTCAAGTATCTATTAATGAGGGATGTAATAAAAATTTCCAAACCATTTTGGATGAAGATGGTGATGCACCTGATTGGATTGAATTGTATAATTCGGGTTCTCAGTCAGTAGATTTGAATGCTTTTTCACTAACGGACGATCCAATGGTTCCTAAAAAATGGGAATTTGTAGACGTTTCTATAGCACCAGGTCAGTTTAAAACTATTTTTTGTAGTGGTAAAAATAGAATGGGTGGAATTCCATTTCAATTTGGTCTTTCTCAGATAAATTATACCCCTTTCGTTGGTTGGAATACACATACACTCGTTACTCCATTTCAATGGGATGGTGTGAGCAACATTGTGCTAAATGTTTGTTCTTACAACAATACTCAATATACAGAAAATTCAATTGTTCGCCAGTCATCAACTCCATTTGCATCCACCCTTGTTTCATTTGTTGATGGTAGTCCTGCAGCTTGCTCTTCATCAGTGGGGTCACTATACAACCAACGGCCTAATTTGAAAATCAATAACTTGCAGATAGGGAATGGTGTTATACAAAATGCAAATACAGATTATCCTGCTCCCTATGGAAATTGGTATTGGGGCGCGCGCCATCAAATGCTCATTTTAGCTAGTGAGTTACAAGCTGCTGGTGTAGTTGCTGGACCTCTTTCCTCTATTGCATTTGATGTGGTTTCAACAACGGGAGAATTATATACTTATGTTGATTTTTCAATCACCTCCACTACTTTAACTGAATTAACAAGTGCTTTTTTACCTGAGAATGGCTATCAGCTTCACACCAATTTTAAAATTGATACGCAAGGAGAATCCATTTTATTGTTAAACCCAAATGAATTGGTTGTCAGTCAATTAACCGTACAATCGCCAGTAAAAGATATTTCCATTGGTCGATTTACGGATGGAACCGATGTGCTAAAATGGATGACGCCTACACCGGCTGCAACCAATAATGTTAGTGCAACTTATGTGGACACATTAAAGTCCCCGATTTTTTCCTCTCCAAGTGGAGTGTATCAATCAAGTTTCAATGTCAGTATCACAAATCCAAATTCACCAACCAACACAAAATTAGTATACACACTCGATGGATCCTCTCCAACTATAAATTCTCCCGTTTACAGTTCTCCTTTGCTGGTAAATGCAACAACAGTTCTGCGCTCGCAAGTTTATCCAGTATCAACGAATTTAGAATTATTGCCAAGTGATAATACGGTGGCCACTTATTTATTTAATGTTAGCCATACAACTCCTATCATTCTGGTAACTACGGATAATGCAAATTTATATGGAGCAAATGGGATATTTGACAATTATAATAGCGATTGGCAAAAACCGGCTCATGCTGCTTATCTTTCTGAGCAATCGGGTCATCCTTTGGCATTTGAAACCAATACAGCGATTCGCCCAGAAGGCGGTGCGGGTGGTAGTAGATCTCAGCCTCAGCATTCTTTTCGATTGTCTTTCGCACACTCAGCTTTGGGAGAAAAACCGATTGAATATCCGATCATTCCGGACAGAGCCAATAGAACAACCTATAGTGATATTTACTTAAGAAACGGAAGTAATCAATATTTAAAACTTCCCTACAAAGATGCCTCACAGGTTAGAATGATGAGTGAAGGAACAAAAAATTACTACTCCTCTTATCGACCAGCAACCGTTTATATAAATGGTGAGTATTTTGGCTTGTATGAATTACGCGAAAAATTCAATAAAGAGTATTTTGAAATTCACGATGGTGCAGATCCAGATTCTATCGAGCTGTTGTCATTGAGTTACTTTTATAACCTGGTTTTGCGTGCCGTTGAAGGGAATGTAGATAATTTTTGGGATTCATATAATTCGTTCTTAGCATTAAATCCGGCAGACAATAATTATTTTTCTGAAGCTGATAATTACTTTGATCTTGCTCACTACACAGATTATATCATCTCTGAATCTTGGATGGGAAATGTGGATTGGCCTGGTAATAACATTAAAATTTATCGATCGGATAAAACACAAAATAGGTGGAGATTTGGATTAATTGACTTAGAATTGTCTATGCAACCAAACGGATGGACAAGTTGTACAGATAATCACATTCGCTATATGTTGGATAGAGACCCAAATATCCCATACATTAACATTTGGCTGAGGAGTATAACGAATGAAACCTATCGAAATTACTTTATTAATCGCTTTGCCGATCAAATGAATACCAGTTATAAAAACGAAAAAATTCAAGCGTTCGAACAAGCTTTTTTTAATGGAATGTACCCTGAAATGCCGTTGGAATATGCTCGGTGGGGTGATCCAAACAATGTACAAGGACAAATGAATGAGTTTGTGCAAAATCATTTAACATTCAAAAATGAATTAGCTTGCCGAAATAATGTGGTACGCTCCAATCTTGAATCAGAATTTAACTTGGAGAAACAGGTCAACTTAAATTTGGCGATTTTCCCAAATGCCTCCGGATCGATTCAGTTAAATACTATTGAACCTCAAACTTATCCTTGGACAGGTATATATTTTGATGGCGTACCAGTAAAAATGAACGCAATTCCAATTAGTGGATTTCAGTTTTCTCATTGGGAACCAAATGGATTTATTACCGACACATTAAATCCTATTTTTGAAGGAAATGTTTCTGAAAACACAACGTTTAAAGCATATTTTACTGAATTACCACCACCGGTTGATGGACCAGAAATTCATTTTTCTCTTTCTCCCAATCCAGCTAGTAATCAATTGATTCTATCGCACGACAATAAAACACAAGCTGAGGGGTGCGTATTTGAAATTTATGATTTGAATGGAAGAATAATATACCAGGATGCGATTGATTTTACAACTACCACTACTGCTATTGACATTTCAAAATTAAGAGCCTCGTTGTATTTTGTGAAAATCAAGAAATCTAATGCAACACTTGATGTTATCCGGTTTATTAAAAATTAATACCGTTTTTTATAAATTGGAACGGTAGAACAAGGTTCTCCAAACATCAATGAAGATACCACGGGGATTAATAAACGGGTTAATTCAAGCATAGCAAACTCAGGAAATGGGATATCTGAACATCCTTTAACAATTACTTTACCACCTTTAAGTGAATCCAAATCCGTTTTTGCAATTTCCATCACAATTAGCTGTTTGACTAACTCATCTTTAGTTGTATTGGCAAAAGTATAAGCTATATCACTCAGTGCTGCTCCAATCAACATATATGCCCAAGCTGGTATGATAGCATCTGTGGAACAAGTAATTAGAACTGCTTTCTCTTGATAAACCAACCAATCTTTTTCCTTAATCCATGTCCTGAATTCTTTTTCTTTCAGCACCAACCCTTGCCATAATTGTTCGGCTAAATCAATGATAACAATTTCATTTTTCGGCGAATAAATTGCTAAATCCAATGAAATCAGTCCGCTTTGTTGTATTTTATTGATAATTTGATCCATGATATTCAATGTGTAAAATTAACTGTTTATGATTCAATTCTCTCTTCCCTGAGGAATAATTTACACATGAAATAATTTTTATTTAACACTTTTTCAAAAAGCAGAAAAGTAAAGTGTGAATTCATTAAATTTGCCTTGCTTAATACGAATAATGCATTTAGCACAATTAAAATACGTAATCAATTAATCTATGAAAATATTAGTTTGTATAAGTAAATCACCGGATACCACATCCAAAATAGCATTTACTTCAGGCAACACTTCTTTTGATGAAAATGGTGTTCAATACATTGTGAATCCTTATGACGAATGGTATGCATTGGTGCGTGCCTTGGAATTGAAAGAAACAATGGGTGGAAGCGTTACTATTATTACGGTTGGAAGTGCTGTTGATGAATCTATAATGAGAAAAGCACTTGCTATTGGAGCAGATGATGCAGTGCGCATTGATGCTGATCCAAAGGATGCGTATTATACTGCCATGCAAATTTCATCGTATGCAAAAGACCAAGGTTTTGATCTTGTTTTAGTAGGTAAAGAAACGATAAATTATAACGGTTCTCAAGTGGGTGGTATGATTGCAGAAGCAATGCAATTGCCATTTGTTTCTCTTGCATCAAAACTAGATGTTGCAGGAAATACGATCACGCTAGAGAGAGAAATTGCCGGAGGAGTTCAAGTGGTAGAAGTTTCTACTCCAGCCGTGATTTCTTGCGCAAAAGGAATGGCAGAACAACGAATTCAAAATATGCGTGGAATTATGGCGGCTCGTACGCGTCAATTAACGGTTGTTCCTGCGGCAGAATTACAAGAACTTACATCTTATGTAATGTATGACCTGCCAGCTGCTAAAAGTGCATGCAAAATGATTTCTCCAGATAACATGGACGAATTAGTTCAGTTGTTACATAATGAAGCGAAAGTGATTTAATCAAAAGAAAAAAGTACAATGACATTAGTTTATATACATTCAGAAAATGGCTTATCTAAAGCAGCGAAGGAAGTTGTTTCATATGCCAAAAAATTAGGAGAGGATGTTTCTGTTATTACCAATGGAAATGCTTCCTCAGATGTATTAGCACAATTAGGTGAATATGGAGCCTCTTCCGTAATGGTAGATCGTTCGGTTTCTGTAGATGATCACCAGCAATTAGTTGATTTGCTTGCTTATGCGGCTGATAAAACCGGCGCGACAACCCTTGTTTTTTCTCATGATTTGACAGCGAAAGCTATTGCTCCGCGCATTTCAGTTCGTTTACAAGCTGGTCTTGTTTCTGGTGCAACGGATGTACCAAATGAATCTGGCGCAATACGTGTAAATGTTTTTTCTGGGAAAGCGTTTGGTTTTGTTAAAGTTAATTCTTCCAAGCGAATAATTTCTTTGCTTCCTAATAGTTTCCAACCTGAAATATCAGGATCAGCTTGTGTTGTAGAAGAAATAAATTCTAATGCTGCTGCAGGTAGAATAAAATTAATTACCACCAAAAAACCAGAAGGTGAAATTCCATTGCCTGAAGCAGAATTAGTTGTTTCTGCAGGAAGGGGGCTGAAAGGTCCAGAAAACTGGGGAATGGTAGAGGAGTTAGCAAAATCTTTAGGTGCTGCTACCGCTTGTTCAAGGCCAGTTGCCGATATTGGCTGGAGACCGCATCATGAGCACGTTGGTCAAACAGGGGTTGCAATCAGACCTAATTTATATATTGCTGCTGGAATTTCAGGAGCTATTCAGCACTTAGCAGGTGTAAATGGATCTAAGGTTATTGTAGTTATCAATACAGACCAAGAAGCGCCATTTTTCAAGGCCGCTGACTATGGTGTTGTAGGTGATGCTTTTGAAGTATTACCGAAATTGACTGCAGCTATCACAAAGTTCAAGGCAGGTCAACATTAAGTTTCCTCCATGCAAAAAATTAAATTAATCATATCAGCATTATCTTACAGCCAAACGCAATCTGGTGCGTATGCGTTAATGCTAACTGAAGTTGGAGGGAAACGCAAACTACCTATTGTTATCGGTGGTTTTGAAGCGCAAGCCATTGCTGTTGAATTGGAAAAGATGAAACCCAATCGCCCCTTAACGCATGATTTGTTTAAAAGTTTTGCGGTTGCATATGAAATTGAAGTAAAGGAAATTATCATTTATAAATTTGATGAGGGTATTTTCTTTGCTAAGATTGTTTGTTCCAAAGATGGCGTACTAACGGAAATTGATTCTCGTACTTCAGATGCAATCGCCATTGGGGTTCGATTTGACTGCCCAATATTTACATATGATTCTATATTAAAAGATGCTGGAACACTTATCGATGATGAATTTGACATGGAAGACATGGATGATTTGGACGATGAGGATGACGACATTGATTTTGGTTCTGATGGGGGTGCATTGAATAATGCAAGCATGGAAGACTTAGAAAACATGTTACGAGAGGCTATCGATAATGAAGATTATGAAGCTGCTTCTAAAATCCGTGATGAAATGAAAAACCGAGCGGAATGATTACCATAAAAAACCGCCTCACCTTAATGAGCTTTCTACAATTTTATGTGTGGGGAGCATGGTTAACCACTATTGGAACGTATTGTACAGAAGGAAAAGGATGGACATTCGGTCAATTTGGTGCTATTTTTTCAACTTTAGCCCTTTCATCAATTTTAATGCCCTCATTAATTGGAATTATAGCCGATAAATGGATGCGTGCTGAACGGTTGTATGGACTTTTACATATTTTCTATGGCTGTTTTCTGCTTTTGGTTCCAAACTTAACTTGGCTTCAGTCACAAGTCACGCTATTTTCTGCTATGCCCGAATATGACTTACTTTATTGGGTGATTTTTGCTGCAATGATTTGTTACATGCCTACCATTTCATTGTCCAATTCGGTTTCTTACCGCATTTTGAAAATGTTCAATTTTGATGTTGTAAAAGATTTTCCGCCCATTCGGGTTTGGGGAACCATTGGGTTTATTCTGGCTATGTGGACAACGAATCTATCAGGAAGTAAAGACAATTCTATGCAATTCGTTATTGCTGGCTCCATTGCGATTTTATTAGGTGTTTATGCATTTACTCTTCCAGCTTGTAGTCCTGAGGAAAAAACTACGGAGAAGAAATCAATTATTGAATTGCTTGGGTTGAATGCCTTTAAATTATTTGGAAATTATCAAATGGCTTTATTTTTTATTTTTTCCATGTTATTAGGAGCTGCCCTTCAGCTGTCTAACATGTATGGAGATGCCTACTTGAGTAGTTTTCCAAAAGATTCCATCGTTGAAAAGTATTCGACCATTATTTACTCTATTTCACAGGTTTCAGAAACAATATTTATTCTTACCATTCCTTTTTTCTTAAGGCGTTTTGGGATGAAACAGGTTATGTTGTTTGCACTCATTGCTTGGGTTTTACGTTATGGTTTTTTTGCTGTAGGAGAACAGTCATTTGGTAGTATTTTTATTGTGTTAAGTTGCATTGTGTATGGAATGGCATTTGATTTTTTCCTTATTTCCGGCTCGATGTACATTGAAACAACTACGGATGCGCGTATAAGGTCAAGTGCTCAGGGATTATTTATCATGATGACCAATGGTTTTGGTGCTTTTTTCGGCACAGTAGCCAGTAGTTGGATGATTGATCATTATTATAAGCTTCCTGATGGAACAACAGATTGGACAGGCACCTGGATATTTTTTGCAGGATATTCGTTAGTGGTTGCTCTATTATTTGGGTTACTTTTCAAACAGAAAAAACAAGAGGGATCAACCCAGGAAATGAATATCAACCATCATTAATATGTGTTGACGGGGTAAAACCTTCTAAGCCCTTTGTTGGTTCAACAAAAAAAGCATACCTTTGCACCTCAAAAAGTAAGAAGGTGTCATACGGAGTAAAATTATTTTCTGGTAGAGCGTCTGAGAAATTGGCGCTTGAAATTGCAAAATCATATGGTGCAGGCCTTGGTGATGTAAAAGTGACTGTATTTAGTGATGGAGAATTCCAACCTTCTTTTGAGGAAACCGTGCGTGGTCAAGATGTGTTTTTAATACAATCTACCATGCCACCAAGTGATAATCTTTTTGAGTTATTGTTACTTGTGGATGCCGCACGAAGAGCTTCTGCTCGAAAAATAATTGCGGTGATTCCTTATTTTGGATTTGCTCGTCAAGATCGAAAAGACAAACCACGAGTAGCAATTGGAGCTAAATTGGTGGCAAACATGTTAATGGCTGCTGGTGTTGACCGAGTTATGACAATGGATTTGCATGCGGATCAAATTCAAGGTTTTTTTGAGGTTCCGGTTGATCATCTTTTCGCATCTACGTTATTTTTGAAAGAATTAGAAAAACTAGATTTGGATAATATTGTGATGGCTGCACCTGATGTGGGTGGTGCTAAACGGGCAAATTCATATGCTAAAAAACTAAATACAGGTCTTGCCCTTTGTCACAAAAACAGAAAAAAAGCAAATGAAATTGCTGAAATGACGGTTATTGGTGATGTGGAAGGAAAAGATGTTGTGATTATTGATGACATGTGTGATACAGCGGGAACATTAACAACTGCTGCTGATCTATTCATTTCAAAAGGTGCTAAAAGTGTACGTGCATTTTGTACGCATGCTGTTCTTTCTGGTCCTGCTTACGATAGGATTAATAAATCTAAGTTAACTGAATTGGTTGTTACTGACACAATTCCTTTATCACAAACGAGTGATAAAATCAGAGTTGTATCGGTTTCAGATTTATTCGCTGATGTAATTAAACGATTAATTAATAACGAATCCATTTCATCTCATTTTGTAATATCTTAAATAAATAAATAATGAAAACAGCACAGTTGAGCGGTTCACTCCGAGTGAACGTAGGGAAAAAGGATGCTACTGCACTGAGAAATGCAGGTAGAGTTCCTTGTGTGCTTTACGGTACGGGTGAGCAAACCCACTTTCACGTAAAGTTGAACGACATTGAAAAAATCGTTTTATCTCCAGAAGTTTATCAAGTTGAACTTGATGTTGAAGGAAAAAAAGCACGTGGAATTATCCGTGAATTACAACAACACCCAGTTACTGATCGTATTAGACACGTTGATTTTCTTGAAATCACAGATTCTAAACCTGTAACAGTTGGATTACCAGTTAGATTAACAGGATCTTCTCGTGGTGTTATGGCCGGTGGTCGTTTAATGCAAGTATTTAGAAGACTTCGTTGTACTGGTTTAGCTCAAGATTTACCAGATGCAATTACATTGGACATTTCTAAATTACGTATTGGACATTCAATTCGTGTGAAAGCAATTGATATTCCAGGTGTAACTTTCCTTGATCCAGCAAATGCAGTTGTAGTTTCTGTGAAAATGGCTCGTGGAGCTGTTAAAGGAGCTGATGCAGATGATGATGAAGAAGAGGAAGAAGCATAAGAATTTCTTTAATTTCTTTATAAAGTCGCTTTCGGGCGACTTTTTTGTTTTAAGTAAATGCTGAAAATCGATCGGAAAGCACCGTTAACGTTTCATTTGCTTTATCTACACCAATTACTTTAGGGATTGTTCGAGAACAATGTCGTGACCACAATCCGATGGAATTAGACCCTGTATTTATTAACCCTAACCAATCACCAGCCGAAGGGAGATGCAATGCTTGGTCCTTTGCTACATAATCTCCTGCAAAACAAAGGGGGCCTGCAATATCAACGATTGCCATAGCATCCGTTTTTATTTCGCCTTTAGAATTATATGTAATGAATGAAATCCCACGTGGTTTGACGTATGCATCTCGCATTAAATAATCTGCTCCTAAGTGAATGAAAATCAAATCCTTATTTCCTCTTTTCAAAGCGTATTCAACCCGTGAAAAGGCATAGCCGGTGTAAAAATAACACCATTGACCAAATTCAGTAATTATCTTAAAGTCTACTATTCTAGGGCATGCAGTAATAATTCCTGATGCATATTCTTGCATTCTTGATGGTTCTGCATTATTAAATTGTTCAGGCGGCAATCCACCACCAATATCAAGCGTGGTAATTTTTCTTTTTACATTTTTTAACCTCAACAATTCATTCGCCTCAACTGCTAATTCAACAAGGATGTTAATAGCTTCAATAGATGCATCTAATGATGACATATGACTACCGGCATGAACATGTAATTGAGTAACAGGATAATCCACTATGGCTTCTAGAATTTTTTCTCTTTCAACAATTGGTACGCCAAACTTGGATTCATCGCTACTAACATGATAAATATCTGGGGCTCCAGTTTCTACCATAGGATTAATTCGAATACCTACAGTAAAACTTGGATTTTGGGGAATTCTATCTAACTCTTCTAAACTATTTACATTTAAAATTATTCCAGGGAAATGAGTGTGGCAAAAATTGATTTCTTGTTGCGTTTTTACAGGCGAATCAAACACGATGTTAGTATAAGGCGCACCGGCATCCACAGCAAGCTGAACTTCTTCAATTGATGCGGCTTCTAAACCAAAACCAAATGCGACAATTTTTTCAAGTACTTTGGGTTGTGGATTAGTTTTAACAGCAATGGCATGGAGTGAATTAGGTGGAAAAACACTTTTCAAATGTGTTAAATAAACCTCCAATTGATTCCATGATTGAACAATTACCGCAGTATCTTCTTCTGCTATAAGACCAACCTTCAAAGCATTGATTAGGGCCCAATTTGCCTCTCGTTCAAGGGGAGTCATCAAAACAATTTACTTACTGTTTCCTCAATGATTTCAATCATTCTCAAGTCATTTTTTGGTTCAAATCGTCGATTTAATAATTGTCTTCTCACCGAATATGAACCAATAGCTAAACGTATGAAGGATCGATCACCATATTGTACGGGTTGTCCTAAAAAAACGCGATTAAATCCATCTAACCCACTATGTTCAGATAAAACGAGATCATCAAACAATTTTTTTAATTCAGTATGATTTAACGCCACGCCATTGGCAAGTACCATAAAAGAAACGATACTATCATTTGTAAGCTCCATATTAGGCATAAGCTGAAAGGTATCGCTTTGGGCCAATCTTCCAGTCACCACTTGATTCCATCTGCGGATGAGTGCATTAGATTCATGTTGAGGAAAAGACATATAGGCCTCCATTTCACGCAGTGCAACTTCCCAACGAAGTCTGAGACCTACATTTTTAAAGGGAATTAAATGTTGTTGAATATTTTGAAGTGAATTCGGAAAATCAAAGGCAGAAAATAGCCTTGAAAAATGCACAGCCGATTCACCAGACACAATCGCTAATTTTCCGGTCCATTCATGAGGTACAAGGAGTGCTCCGCAAAATGGGGGAGCTTGATAAAATTTCGATCCAGTAACCATTATCATAACCCCTTTGCTGATGAGCTCATGAATCAATTTTCGATCCGTTCGAAACTGGCACATGTCTACAACCCACATAATTTCTGGGAAATCGTCTATGATTTGCAAATCATCTTTAATGCCTGATTTGCTTCCAAATACCAGATTACCAATAATAGGTTCCCCTGGATTTTCTTCAATAATGGTTCTAATAGCTTTGTTTCTATTGGCAATATGACCACTGTCTTCTCTTGCAGCAAGGTAAAATACTTTAGAAGTTATTTTATCCGAAATCACCTCTCCGAAAGGGATACGTTCACCAAATTGATTCCAATCAGAATAGTAGCAAAATTCTGCCGCCAATTTTGAACCAGAACCCAATTCTTCTGGGCAAGAAACTATATTAATTATCGGTTTCCCTGGTTTTAACATGGATTGAAAAAGCAACGGTAAATACATCATATCACTTCCACTTGGTCCGTAATATACATCAAATTGAATATCCGTACTTTTCAATAATTCTTGTAGCCTTGCCGTTTGATCCTTTACGATGGATTCAAATTTATTTTCTTCATAATTACTCACAAATTCTGAAGCAACCTCATATCCGAAAGGAGTTAGAGTGCCGCATGTACATGACCCACGAGTAAACAAGCCTTCAAAATGTAAAGGATGTAAGTTGTATTTATTGGCGTTGGTATCTGGTTTAAGAAAAATACGTTCATCACATCCTGACGTAACGATATCAAGCAACTGAGTTGAGTTTACCTCCATGATTTGGTTTTATAACTTTCGATAAAAACGTTTTTTTTCATTTGTTCTTTTACATTGCAAAGTTAACCAACAATAATGAGTATCATGAACTAATTCACATTGAGAATCTTGAAGTTTTACAATCCAATCTGTTGAAACCTCATAATCTGCGGAAAATTCAAATTCACCGGATAGATAATAGCGTGTAAGTGAAATAGAATTGTTGGGAGTAATGGAAATTGTATGCCAAGCAGCTTCCCCTATACCTCCCAAATAAATGCTGTCAACGGGAATGGTTGATGGGATTTCATCAGGTTGTTGGATGAGCCCCATTTTATGATCCGTGGGTAATTCCTTAGCTTTGCTTGAGTAAAATGATTCAAGGGTTTTAATAAAGATATCTTTTAATGCGTGATGTCTTGGTTTGGTGTGGTATTCGCCCTTTCCGTTCTCCCAAATAATAAAATGTCCGTCAGATGCAGCTGCAACCACGTTAAAATAAGGCGTTGGTGCAACTGTTATAGGTAGTTTAAATCTACTTTTAAAATGAGAATCAGATGACCAACCAGCTAGTAATGATTTAGCAACAAATCGCGCGCAATTAGAATCTTTGGTTTTGAACGCATTATAGCGCATGTATCCCCCGTCAATTACTGATTTAACGTAGACTAATACGTTCTTTATATTAGCATGATAATGAATTGATGCAAACAACGGACCATCACCATGTGTAGCAATTTTTATTGATTCTAATTCCGCACATAAGGCCTCAAAATTAAGCAGTTTTCCATCGTCTGACCATTCCGGATTAAGGGTTAACCTAAGTTTGGGGTCGGTCTCTGCTGAACGTGTTCGGCCAAATCCAAGTGGGGTAATATAGCGCCCAAAATCAAAGTAATGAAATTCATTATCTAGCGCAACAACCATGGCGGCATGACCTACTTTAAAATTTACATTCTTTACAATTCTTGCTTTTTTTAAAATAGCCCAAATTTTTTCAGGACCTCTTGCGGTTAGTTCTGGCCATGCTAAAGGTAAAACAGCTGAATTTTTATTCGTTGATAATTTTTCTAATGTTAGATCTAATGTGTCTGTAAGAAGGTGTAATGATTTTCCCATTTTCAGCTTATGCAACCAAAAATAGCAATTTTATTTCTTTTCTTCTTGTTTTTAGGGGGAACAAAAAAGCGTGACTGTAATCAGCCACGCTTATCAAAAAGAAAATGCTATTATTTCAAAAAAGAAATGGTGTAATAAATTAAGGCGGCTAAAATTCCACTAACAGGAATTGTAAGAATCCAGGCCCATAATAAATTAATGGTAACCCCCCATCTTACTGCACTCAATCGTTTTGTGGCACCTACTCCGATAATTGAACCAGTAATGGTATGTGTCGTAGAAACAGGTATTCCAAAGTTACTTACCGTAAATAAGGTTAATGCGCCAGCTGTTTCTGCACAAACGCCTTCTAATGGAGTCACTTTGGTGATTTTAGTACCCATCGTTTTAACGATTTTCCAACCTCCCATTAATGTTCCTAAACCAATCATTAAATAACATCCAAACGCGATCCAAAAAGGCATTGTTTCTGATTGTACTTTTGTTTTGATTTTGTGTCCAGAAAGTAATTCACCTTTTTTCAAATCAATTTGAGAATGAAAAATAGAAGCATATTTATACTCTTTATTTAGCGCTTTTTCTATGAAAATAGCTTTATTCAATTTAGCATCAAATAAGGTATCTCCTTTGGTATATACTTCAATCTTTTGCATCTTTTTTTCAATCGATTTCAAATCAGGAGAATGAGCGACATCAACGTATTTTTTGTTGATTTTTTTATTGGCATAAACCACTTCTTGGTTAGAAGCATCTACAATATCTTTCCCTTGTTTGTAGTACACTTTACCATTTAATTCTGCGAACTCAGGCTTAAATTTTTCTTTTTTCCCATCCTTATTATCAAATTCAATTTGAACTAATTCAGTAATTTGAAAATCTTTTGGAACTGATTCGCTTAATTTACCCTCACGACCTAGGTTTCCATAAACAAGCAAGGCTGCACAAATGATCCCCATAACTTTTTGGGAATCTGCACCACCATGACCCAAAGAAAACGCTGCAGAGGATAATAATTGTAGTTTTTTGTGCATTCCAGCTTCTTTTACTGCTGAAGGCCTTTTCCCGTGTGCGATTTCAAACCAAATGTAAACGAGAACGAAAATACTGATCATTCCAATTACAATATACATCATAATGGGTTTAACGTCCAGGTAATCAACCATGTAGATCATTCCTTCAATGGTGATTGCGGAAAGAATACCGATGGCAAGCATTTTTTTCCAGAACGATCTACTGATAGTTACTAGCGCTATCACCAATGCAATAAATCCACCAATAAAGGGAGCTAGAAAAATGAATAAAGCTACTTTCATAATTTCTGCTCCTGCAATTACATCAAATCCGGCATGGGCAACTGCTGCACCAGCAAATCCTCCGATGAGAGTATGTGAAGATGAAGATGGAATACCAAGCCACCAGGTTAATAAATTCCAGAAGGTTGCTGCCAAGAGTCCCGCTAAAATCACCCACAAATCAATGGCATTGTTGTTAACCGTTTTAGCAACGGTGTTTCCAACGCTCATATCAAATACCCAAAAAGCAACAATGTTAAAGGCTGCCGCCCAAATAACAGCTTGAAATGGAGTGAGTACTTTTGTTGAAACGACTGTTGCAATGGAGTTTGCGGCATCATGAAATCCATTTACCAAATCAAACAAAAGTGCGATTACAATAACTACGATTAGTAGAGTAAACATAATGTTAAGAATTTAAATGAATTATGCGTATTTTACTACAATTGATTCGATCACATTTCCTGCATCTTCACATTTGTCTGTAGTAATCTCAAGAACTTGATAAATCTCTCTACGTTTGATTAATTCTTTCGCATCCACATCCGAATCAAATAATTTCTCGATACAAGAATCAAAAATTTCATCTGCTTGATTTTCGATGCTGTTAATTTTTATTACACACTCAACAATTTTATGGGTGTTTTTCAAATTTCGAATTTCCGCAACTGCGCTCTTCACGGCCAAAACTGCCTCCAATATGGCTTGAGCTGATTTCTGAATCCCGTTATCAGAAATCGGATCTATTCGATAAAAGTTGATTTTTTTACCAGCAGCGTAAATGTAATCAGCAATATCGTCTAGTGCAGCCGCCAAACTGTGAATGTCTTCACGGTCGAACGGTGTAATGAAATTTCTTCCCAATTCAATAAATATGTGGTGTGTAATTTCGTCGTTTTTGTGTTCAATGTCTTCCATTTCTTTAATAAGGGAAGCTCTTTTGTTGAAATCTGGTTCTTGTACAACCAAAATTAATTTTCGGGCTATTGCCTCTAGGTTTACCGAAGCCTCTTCAAATAATGAATAAAAGACTTTATCTTTCGGTAAAAAGTACTTTAAAAATCCTCCTGCCATAATTTCTAATTTTTTAGCAAATGTATGGCCTTGTTTTCAACTGTACTACTTTTCTTTATTTGTTAACGTAAAGTTAACTTTAGAGAGAACTTGAAAAATTAGTTGATTCGACCATAATGCATTACGCGAAATGACGCATCATGCTGTTCGTCTTGTGCTTGTTCAAAAATCAGGTCTTCTGACCAATCAGATAATTCAACGTTCGGGAAAAAAGTATCTGCACCGTATTCTTTTTGGATATAGGTAATAAAAATTTCATCCAGTATATTGGATTCCAGGGCCATTTTGTAAATTTCCCCACCACCAA
>CAZTFG010000004.1:0-5738 GCA_964612725.1 uncultured Lishizhenia sp.
AATAAACGGATTGATAGAATTCCATACGCCCTAAATTACACATTTTGTTCAAACCCCCTGCTTCTTTAAGGTTGAAGCTCAAGTTGCCGTAAGTTGCAGTTTTATTTATAGTTTATTATCAACAATTTTGAAGCAATTAATTTCTAAGAAAACCTAATTGGGTTAATTAAACAAATTCGAAAAGATGAGAAAAACAATTTTATTAGCAACTTCATTCATTTTGACCACTTTAATTGTGACGAGTTGTAGTGGAAGCAAACCCAAAGATTCAAAATTAAAAACAACTGGAGTGGATGATACAAGCTTAGTTGCTACAGCTAATGGTGAAAAGGAAGGCGCAGAAGCATCACTGAATGAGGAAAAGGAAGCGATTCACTATGAATCATATACTTACACGAAGAGTTTTAAGGAGGAAGAATTAGAAAAAGGGCCTAGCGATGTGCTTGATTTTAGAAAACGCAAAAATGATAAATTCATCGGGATTAAATTCGCTGATGGACAAAGCGGCACGCTGGTATATAGAGACGGTTATTTTTACAATTATACGATAAGAGAAAAAACGGAAGTTCGATTTGCATCGAAAGAAGACGGACTTCAGAAAATATGGGATGATTCAAGATTGTTGCAGGATGCCGGAGCGTCAATTGCCAATTTCGCTATGAAAAAAGCGGGTCCTCGTAAAAAGGATGGTACCCCAGATATGAGATATAAAGCGAATCATTAGAATTTTATAATACTTTTCAAACTTAATTTTTTTTCTGTTTAATTCTATTCCAAATGAAAATAATCCAAGCATTTGTTTTTATAAAAATCTGTTTTATCAGTACGCTAAATTTTTCACAATCAAATTCTGTTTCAGAGAATTGGTGCGCTACAGAAGGAACTTTAACAACAAATTCTACGATTCATAACGGTCAGCGAATATACGATGGTCCTTATTCATTTGTAGGAACTCGGGCACCACACGAAGGGATGCCTAAAGGTACGATGATGGTCAAGGGGACAAAGAAATTAGGATTAATGCACGGTGCTTTTTTAATGGAGCGCAAAGGTGCACATTTTAAAGGTGACCGAAATTTCAGTATGAGTGGAGAGTTGGCTGAAAATGTAATGATTGGCACGTGGAAATTCAAATCAAAACAGTATAACCCTCTAGCGTACAAAAATGAAAAATATACTTACGATAAGAATTACATTTTAGAATTTAACAAAACTGGTCAAATTATTAAAGGCACACGAATTGATAACGATTATTCTTTGACCGAAGTTTTTGAGACAGATGAAAATGGTTATTTGAATGGGAAAATTAGTACTAAGTATTCAGATGGTGGTTATATGGTTGAAGAGGAGGTAATTTATTTGCACGGCATTAAAATTTCGAGTGTTAAGAGAGATATTAAAACAAAGGCAATATTGGGTGAAAAAACCACTTATGCTGATACGACGTTGATTAATTCTGCAAATTACGTTCCTTCTGAAAATGGATTTAAAAACCCAAGGTTTGAATCCTTAAACAAAACAAGTCTAAGAATTAAAGATAGTCTTGATCTGTTAACAAGCCGTTTTGAAAAAGCTATTCATTCAGAAGAATATAAAAATTCAACTAATATTGGTTATGAAAAGATGAAAATTGAGGAGAACTTAAAAAAAACATCTTCTAATCTTGAAACATACAATTTAGCATTTGATTCCTACAAGGTTAAAAAACATAGTGAAAAATTATACTCTGTTTTAAAAAATACCGGTCTTTTAAAAGTTAGAGCCGATGCCCAAAAAGATATTGAAAAGATATTGGGAAAATTAAAAAAATCGGGACAAATTGATGAAAAAAGTCAAAATTATTTTGCGCTTCAAGGGGATACTATTTCACTTCTAAAAATAGATGTTGATGCCTTTTTAGAAGAAATAAAATTTGATAATAAAACAGCTAAATCAATTCAAAAGATGTTCAACGAAAAAATGTTGTATGTAGATTCAAATCAAGTGAATGTCAAATTAAATTTATCAGGTATCGATAGTAATTACTTTGAAATCAGATCAAAAATTGAATTAACGAAAAATGAAGTTCAAAGCAACAAAGAAAGAATTGCCCAACTTGAACTTGAAAAATCTAAATACAACGGCTTTGAAAATACAATGGCTAAATTAGAAGAAGTGTATGCTAAGTTCGAAAGTGAATTAAAAAATAACCAAAATCTATTATCCAAAGAAAAAAGACTATTTAAAGTGAATTTTGATAGAGAGGCTTACAATTTTATATTTAATGATGTAAACGAAATGGGTGATTTATTGGATTGCTTGGAGATTAAATTCATATATAAATTACCGCTAATTGGGAAATTAGATAACTAATCCTTCCCGCTGCAAAGCCTCATCTATCCTAGATAGGTGGGGCTTTTTACTATATTCAAATACCAGTATTGAGCGGTTATGCGGCTAAAACGACTGTAAATTTGATCTTAACGTTAAAACTATTCTTATTAAAGGCATGTAAGGTGTTATGTGAATCAACAAATCAACCCAAAAGCTACACTTCTTATTTGAATTTAATTTCTATTTTTGAAAAAAATACATTATGAAAAAACAAATTTTAGTAGGAATGCTTTTGTCTTTAACATTATTCTCGTGTGGAGATAAAACAAGTGATGCAACTGCAGCAGCAACAGCAGCAGAGAAAGCAGGACCTAAGACCCCTGAGGAATATGCTGCTTTGGAATGCGAGTATTTAACAAAAGAAAAAGCAGCTAGAAAAGCGGGGAACAAAGAAGAACAAGAAAAATTTGACGAATTAGGTGATCAATTGCGTAAAGAAGCGAAAATTGCATTTAAAGATGATGATATGAAAAAAAAGGCATTCATGAAATTGGTAGGAGAGTGCAGAAAAAATTTGAATTCACTAGATGCTAGCTCAAATGTTTCTGGGTTAAAGTAATATTGAAAAACTAAAACAGTTGATATTAGAGTAAGTTAATTCTCTTTTTTCGTTTAATAAAGCCTCAATTCGATTTTCGGTTGAGGCTTTGTTCTTTTTAAGAAAATAGGTATTTTTAACCACCTCCTTGAGTAGGTCACATTTTTTTCTTCCTAACTAATCGTATCGGCTGAGTGCTCGTTTTAATTCTATATGTTGTTTTCCTAATTGCCTTTTCTTTTTTTACAAAAAAAGAGTGGTTACATCCAGTTTTTAAAGCCGGTGGCAAAGTTTCATGGATGATTTCCGGTCTTTCTCTTTACATGCTGTATCTGTCGGTAGACCAAGGTCAATTGCTCACCGGAATTATCGCGCAGCATGGCATGCAAGGAATGTGGATGGTGTGGGCAGGTTGGCTCGGAACCTTTGTCGTACCCATCGTTTTTGCTCCGCTTTGGCAAAAAATGGATTTCATTACAGATAATCAATTTGTTTTGTTCCGATTTCCCGGAAAAAGTGGGCGTATCCTCCACCTTTTTCGAGCCATTTATGTTGGTGGATTAGTGGTGGGGTTGTCCTTGTGTTTTCATGTGTTGGCATTTGCTCGCGTTCTGCAAACGTATTTTGATATTGATCCAACGGTTTCCCTAATTATAACGGGGACCATTATGTGTGTTTTTTCCCTTAAAAATGTGTTTGATCTCAAATTGAAAATGGATGCAGTACATGCCGTATTATATTTTCTCAGCCTGGTAATTATTGGTTATTCTTTGTGGTGTTTCGGTGAAGGGTGGAATGGTCAATTTACTTTCTTCGAGCATTTTCCCGAAAAGAAACAACTTTTGCCGGCTTCTACAGATAAGGATGCATGGTTTTCAATCGTTATTTTCTTGGGTGTTCAATGGTGGAGCAGCTATCTGTTTGACGGGGGAGGCCCTGAAATGGCTCGTTATACCGCTGTGACAGGCAAGAAAAATGCCTTGCTTACGGGGTTGGTACCCATTATCATTTCGTTTGTGCTTAGCTTCTTTTTATTCGGTCATATTTTATTGATTTTAGGGTTTTCTTCCGAGAATGGAAACCAAGAAGTTCAATACATTGAGCGCATTTTTGAAATTGTACCTGAGGCCTTTCGAAGCATTGTTTTTTTAGGCTTTTTTGGAATGTTTATCACTACAGCGGAATCATTGATGAATTGGGGAGCTTCATTTTTAACGATGGATGCCTACAAAGAGTATATTGAACCAAAGGCAACGGAGAAAAGGATTCGCTTTCTTTCTTTTTCATCTATGCTACTTTTGTCTTTATTGGCTATATTTTTTGCATGGCATATAGAGAGCTTACAAAGTTTAGTAAAAATTACTTTTTCCATGGCAGCTGGTGTAGCACCGGTGTTTATCCTACGATGGATATGGTTTCGGATCAATGCTTGGTCACAGCTAAGCGCCATGTTAAGTTCAGCTTTATTGACGCTAATTTATCCGTATTTTCATCAGTCATTGCCTTTAGATCATTTTGCAATGGAAGAATCTAGGGTGCTAGTAGTAACGATTCTCACCACGTGCATTTGGGTCGCAATAACTTTTTTAACTCCTAATCAAAGTGAAGAAGTACGAGAAAAGATGTCCCCGATATTAGGGAGTCGAATCGTTTTTATGAAACGTTTTCTTTTTGCAGTATTTCTTGGCATCACCCTTCTTTTACTTACCGCGGTATTTTGGTGCTGGTTTTTGAGTTAGAATAATTTATTCATTTACTAATATTTTACGCAATTTCTGGTTGGGGTTGCCTCTTTCAATTTAGTGACTTTGCACCATTTCTATGGCACTACTTTCTTTTCCTTTCAAAATTCCTACCTTTGCCAAAAAATTTACTATGCTATTATCAATGACCGGTTTTGGAAAAACGAATGGAGTCTACGGGGCTAAAAAAGTTTCAGTAGAAATTCGTTCATTGAATAGTAAATCTTTGGACTTGAATCTCAAATTTGTTGGCCCCTACAAAGAATTGGAATCCGAAATTCGTAAAATTGTTGCTGAACAATTAGACAGAGGAAAAATAGATGTGGGTGTTTATTTGGAAAGTGCGGGATCTATTGAAGCCGGAACGATAAACAAAGAATTGGCAGCTCATTATTTTAATGAACTCAAATCTCTGAACGCAGCAATAGGAAACCAACCTGCTGATTATTTATCCTTGGTTTTACGCATGCCGGATGTTATTAGTAACCAAACTATTGAGATTACGGAGGAAGAAAAAATGTGGGTCTTAGATTTAGTCGGTAAAACGTGTTCAGCATTAACTACCTTTCGTCAACAAGAAGGTGCAGTTCTTAACCAAGATTTAATCGATAGAATTACAGCAATAAAAAGATGCCTTCAGGAGATACCGCAGTATGAATCTGAACGAATAATTACGGTAAAAGAGCGGATTCAAAAAGGATTGAACGATTTAGCACATGCCTCTGTTGATCAAAATCGACTTGAGCAAGAAATGATTTTTTACATAGAAAAAATGGATATTTCTGAGGAGAAAATTAGGCTGGCTAATCACCTTGATTATTTTCTTGAAACGATGAAATTACCCTTATCTGGTAAAAAATTAGGGTTTATTGCACAGGAAATTGGGAGAGAAATTAATACCTTAGGTAGTAAATCCAATCATGCCATCATGCAGAAATTGGTGGTGGATATGAAAGACAATTTGGAAAAAATTAAAGAACAAGTTTTAAATGCCTTGTAGTGAGAATGGAAAATAAAACGGGAAAGTGTATTATTTTTTCAGCTCCATCGGGTGCAGGAAAAACAACCATTGTTCATCGATTACT
>CAZTFG010000004.1:5838-18971 GCA_964612725.1 uncultured Lishizhenia sp.
CATTTTTTTGGTTCCAAAGCATTGGCTGTTTTTGTTAAGCCGCCTTCGATGAAGATTTTAGAGGAACGTTTAAGGTCTCGAAAAACAGAAACAGAAGAAAAAATTCACATGCGTATTAGTAAAGCGAATTTTGAAATGGACCGTGCAAATGAATTTGATTATTTGTTGGTCAATAACGATCTAGATACCGCAGTTACTGAAATAAAGGAACGCATCGCACAATTCCTTTCCATATGAAAATTGGATTGTACTTCGGAACGTATAACCCCATTCATGTTGGGCATTTGATTATTGCTAATTACATGGCTGACTATTCCGTATTAGATCAAGTTTGGCTAGTGGTAACGCCTCAAAACCCCTTAAAAGAAAAGTCGACTTTATTAGCGGATTTTCATCGATTATCTCTTGTAAAGGAAGCAATTGAAGATAACCCAAAATTGCGTGTATCCGATATTGAATTTAATTTAACAAAGCCAAACTTTACGGTAAATACCTTGGCCCATTTACAAGAGAAATATCCTGAACATGAATTTTCTTTGATTATGGGAGAAGACAATTTGCGAACGCTTCATAAATGGTATAATTACGAAATCATTCTGAAAAACCACATGATTTACGTTTATCCCAGAGTTTTAATCGAACAGGAACAACCAACCGATTTTGAATCAGAAATCAGAAATCATCCACGCGTTGTTTTTTGTAAAGATGCACCAGTAATGAACGTGTCCAGTACATTTATCCGTCAAGCCATTAAAAACAATAAAGATGTTCAATACTTATTAACTGCACCAGTCCTAAAATATGTGGAGGAAATGCACTTTTATAAAAATTAACCAAAGATGAAATTCCGAAGTAAGGTTAATCCTGCTTCGTGACTTTTTTCAGGGTGATATTGAACCCCTAAAATATTATCTTTTTGTACTGCTGACGTAAATTCATAGTCATAACAAGTGGTGTGAAGCACATCATTTTTTTCGTTACATTGAAAATGAAATGAATGGACAAAATAAAAAGATTCATTCTCTGATAGATTCAAATTAATGGGACTTTCTTTTTGCTTTTTGATTGAATTCCATCCGGTATGCGGAACTTTATAGATAAATGTATCTGAAACTTGAAAAGGCAATACCTCTGCATCAAACCATCCCAATCCTTCACTTTCACCTTCTTTACTTGTACGAGCCATGAGTTGCATACCTAAACAAATTCCTAAAATTGGAATTTTTTTACCAAGCACTGCTTCATTCAATGCATCGATGAGGTTCTGTTTTTTTAAGTTCTCCATTGCTTTTCCGAAATGGCCCACCCCAGGTAGAATAATTCTATCGGCACTTGAAATATCTGCTGCTTTAGAAGAAATTTCATAGGTAAATCCAAGCAACTTCATTTTTCGAGCAACTGAATGTATATTCCCCATGCCATAATCTACGATAACTATTTTCACAAGGTAAAAGTACGTGCTTAAATTTAATCTTGCAATTTGGTTCGAAAGTTTGTTACGTATTGTTTAAGCGACTAAATTTACCATTCAATTTGTTTATATGTATCGGCCACGAATTATACCTGTGTTATTGCTTAAAAATTTAGGGTTGGTTAAAACTACTCGATTTAAGAAGTATAATTACATTGGCGATCCTATTAATGCAGTGAAAATTTTTAACGAGCTGAAAGCAGATGAATTAGTGTTTTTGGATATTGAGGCAACCAAGCAAAATCGATTAATTTCCTTGGATTTTGTTCGAGATGTAGGTGAAGAGGCTAACATGCCATTTGCTGTTGGCGGAGGAGTAAACTCATTGAACGATATTCAAAAATTAATTCAAGCAGGAGCTGAAAAGGTGATAATCAATTCAGCGGCGATTAACCCTGGATTCATTGAATCGGCAGCAAAGGAATTTGGTTCTTCAACGATTTCTGTTTGCATTGACTATCAAAAAAAATTATTTGGCGGAATCAAATCGTGGATTCATGCTGGTACGAAAAGCACCCAATACACTCCACTTGAATTTGCCTTGAATATGCAAAATTCGGGTGCAGGAGAAATCATTATGCAATCAATTGAAAGAGATGGCACTATGACTGGATATGATTTAGAGATGCTTAAATCAATCTCTCAAGCCGTTACTATTCCAGTTATTGCTCTTGGTGGTGCTGCTGATTTAAAAAATCTTTCAACAGCCTACAAAGAAACGCATGTTAATGGATTGGCAGCCGGTAGCTTGTTTGTTTATCAAGGGGCGAATCATGGCGTACTTATAAATTATCCCGATCGATTGGAGAAAGAAATCGTATATACTTAAAAAACAGTAGAAAAAAATGGTTTTTAGTAATTTTCGAATTACTTTTGCACCGTGAGTAATCGTACCTATCAAATT
This sequence comes from uncultured Lishizhenia sp., assembly GCA_964612725.1. Classification (GTDB taxonomy): domain Bacteria; phylum Bacteroidota; class Bacteroidia; order Flavobacteriales_D; family Crocinitomicaceae; genus UBA952. Next base: position 8,214 of record CAZTFG010000004.1, read on the forward strand.
TGTTCACGTTGTGTTATGGACACAACAGACCCTGATATTCGTTTTGATGAAAATGGGATTTGTAACCATTGTACGGATTTCTTGCATGTCAGAGCACATCACAATTACAATGGATCAGAAACAGATCAAAAATTTTCGGCTTTAATTGATCAAATTAAGCAGACAGGCCAAGGGAAAAAATACGATTGTGTTGTTGGATTGAGTGGTGGGATTGATAGTTCTTATGCTGCATTTATTGCAAAACGTGCCGGTTTGAGAGTACTTGGAGTACATCTAGATAACGGTTGGAATTCGGAAGAGGCGGTTCTTAATATCAAGAATATTGCTCGAATTTTAGGAATAGATTATGAAAGCTACGTCCTGGACTGGGAAGAGTTTAAAGAAATTCAATTAGCCTTTCTTAAAGCATCCGTTCCTGAGGCTGACACGCCAACTGATATTGCTATACTCTCTGCATTGCACAAAGTAGCGGCAAAATATGGAGTCAAACACATTATAAGTGGTGGCAATTTCGCAACAGAAGGAATTTTACCTAAATCATGGCACTATAACGCCAAAGATTTGACCTATTTTAAATACATCCACAAGAAGTTTGGCAAGGGTAAAATTAAATCCTTTCCAACCTTTGGATTTAGAAGCGAAATGTTTTACAAGTTCGTCAAAGGAATTAAAATGACTTATTTGTTGAATTTTGTTCCATATAGTAAAGACGCCGCCATAGAGGTGTTAACCAATGAGCTGGATTGGAAAAATTACGGAGGAAAGCACTATGAGTCTAAATACACTGGGTTTATTCAGTCGTATTATTTAGTGAAAAAATTCAATTTAGATTACCGTAGAGCAACCCTTTCTAGCCAAATATGTGTGGGTTCTATTTCAAGAGAAGAAGCACTTGAAATTTTAAAAACACCTTCATTTAATGAAGCAAATGTGGAAAAAGAAATGGAATACATTTCGAAAAAATTAGGAGTTTCCTTGCTCGAATTTAAATCCATCGTTGAACTTCCTGGGCATTGGTATAAAGACTATCCGAATGATGAAAAATGGTTGGGATACGTATATGATACATACCGCAAGCTATTTAAAAAAGACAAATTAGGAAGTTTCTAATATCCGGCTAAGGCATTCAACACCGGTTCTATTAAGGGTACTATTTCGTATTTCGAACAGGTATAATTATGGATGGAAATCGAGAAAGCTATATTTTTTCCGCTTTGGCTATTTACATACCCAGAATATGCTTTTACGCGAGTTAATGTACCACTTTTCGCTTTTATTTTACCTTGACCAGTTTGACCAGCGCATACAGAAGAAAGTGTTCCCGAAACTCCTGCAACGGGCAAACTGCTTGTAAATAAAGTATAATACTTGCTTTTGTATATGTAATTAAGCATTTCGACATAGTGAGAAGGACTCATGGCATTATTTCTTGATAAACCGCTGCCGTCTTTTATAAAAAGTCCTTTTGCATTAATTTTTTTAGCCCAAAAGCTTTCCAATTGTTGCAATCCGTTGTCAGTAGACCCTTGCCCGGTTTTTTCATAGGCGATTAAATTTACCAATCCTTCTGCAAAAAAATTGACACTATGCATATTAGTCTTTTTAATTATTTCCAACAGCGGCGTTCCTAAATGAGTATAGATCAATCGCAGATTAGAATAATTTGGTTGTTTAAGATCTTCCTTTCGCACAGATTTTGCTGAATTTACTTTGATTCCCCGTTTAACCAAGTAATTTTTTAATACCAAAGCAAATTGAAATTCAGGGTCTGGCATCGCACTTTTTACCTGAAAATTTGATTGATAAGCTGGAAGTTGTCCTTTCCCAAATCGATCGTATGAATAAGGCCCACCATACAAATAGGCATTGTCAACTGAATTACCGGATGCTTTGATGTAGTTATGGAAAGTTAAACCAGGAAGCTCAGGAAATGTTTTTATCAGTGTAGATGTTGATCCTGCAGCTCCCGTTTTAAAATAGTAATTCATTATGTTGTCATAAAAGCAAATCCCACTAGGAGGGGCACCATAAGAATTCCCGTGATCTGACCAAGCCCACCCATCCGGCGCACCATCATAACCAAATTCACTTCCATCAGCTATGATCGATCCTGTAATTTCTTTTATGCCTAATTTTGCAAGCGTATCTGCCCACTGATTTAAAAACTCAAGTTCCATTCCATCTGTAGTGAAATACTTACTTCCTAAGGATATATCTCCACCACCACGTACCCACAAATCGCCTTTAAAAATACTATCAGGACTTATCGTTCCGTCCAAATATATGCGGGTTTTTGCTTGGTAGTTTGGACCCAATAACTCAAGTGCTGTGTAGGTTGAAAACAATTTAGCATTAGAAGCGCTTGCTTGACTAGTTTTGTGATTCCATTTCGCCAAAGTGTCTTTTGAATCCAAATCGATGGCAAAAAAAGTTACTGTTGCATTCTCGAGTTGCGGATTTTTTACAAGTTGGTCCAATTTATCCTGAATTTTGTTTTGTCCAAGTACATAATTGGTAAGAATTACAATAACAAAAAATATGTATCTTCGCATGGATTGAATTTTATCACAAAATAGTAATTTTCATTCAATTAAAAGGATAAATTTTCAAATTTGACTGAAAAAAGAAAGATTAAGGTTTTAAGAATTATCAATAGATTTAATATTGGTGGTCCAACGTATAATGCGACTTTTTTAACCCGCTATTTATCTGATGATTTCGAAACTTTATTGGTGGGAGGTTTGCCTGAAAAGGATGAGGCTGATTCACTACATATTTTAGAAGAATATGGTGTTGAGGCCGTTTATATTCCTGAAATGAAAAGAAAACCTGATTTTTTTAGTGATCGAAAAGCGTTGTCCAAACTTAAAAAGATAATCCAAGAATTTCAACCGGATATTGTTCACACGCATGCGGCAAAAGCAGGGGCTTTGGGCAGAAAGGCAGCCTTTGATTGTAAAGTGCCTGTGGTAGTTCATACTTTTCATGGTCATGTATTTCATTCCTATTTTGGTAGAGTAAAAACAAGTATCTACAAGTTTATTGAGCGTAGATTAGCTTCAAAATCAACGGGTATAATCACAATTTCTGAAACACAAAAAAAAGAAATAGTAGAAGATCATAGAATCTCTCACCCGGAAAAAACAAAGGTGATTCCACTCGGTTTTGATTTGTCTAAATTCAATGAAAACATTGAATCGAAACGCATTGAAACAAGAAAAAAGTATGAACTGAAAGAAGAGGAGGTTGCTATAGCTATTATAGGGAGATTAGCTCCGGTTAAAAATCATGCTTTGTTTTTTGATATAATCAAGTTGGCACATCAGAAAACGAATAAAAAACCGGTCTTTTTTGTAGTAGGTGACGGAGAGTTAAAAACTTTTGTGGAGGATCAAGTTAACCAATTAGGCGAACAAGGAGTAGATATTCGCTTCACTTCATGGATTAAAGATATTGCAACATTTAATGCGGGAATGGATGTGATTTGTTTAACTTCTAAAAATGAAGGAACCCCGGTTAGTTTAATCGAATCACAAGCTGCCAATGTCCCTGTTATAACGACTGATGTAGGAGGTGTTAGAGATATTATTTCTGACAATCTAACAGGTTTTATTGTTCCTACTAATAATGCACGTATATTTGCAGATAAATTAATTGAGTTAATTGACAATGAGCCTCTTCGAAAAGAAATGGGCTTGCGTGGATGGCCTTTTGTGAAAGATACATTTCATTATACACGTTTGGTGAAGGATATGGAAAACTATTATAAACACTTGTTATCTCAAACAAAATGAGTAGAAAGCTACAATTTTTATTGCTAGTTATTGTTACTGGTTTTTCTCTGGTAAGTTGTAATTACTATAAAAACTTAAATAGCAATCAAATGTTTAAAATCCCTAAGGATGGAAGTTTTCATTTTGATTCTTTGCAAATGCAGCCGTCTGAGGATTATCGAATTGGCCCTGGTGATCGATTCACATTCTATATTTCAACCAATAATGGGGAACGAATAGTTAATGGACTTTCAGGTGTAAATACTGCTGGGTCGCAAGGGAATTCTCAAAGTAATTTACAGTCAATGGACTATTTGGTTCGGAGAAATGGGAAAGCAGAATTACCCATAATTGGAGAGTATTATGTTTCTGGTTTAACAGTAGTTCAGTTAGAAGACTCAATTACGCGCATTTTATCCAACCAATTTCAAAATCCATTTGTACAAATCCGATTAACAAATCAAAGAGTAATTGTTTTTCCTGGAAAAGGAGCGGCACAAGTAATTATTTTACCAAATGTGAATACCTCATTGCTTGAAGTTATTGCGTTGGCTGGTGGAATTGGACAAGACGGTTTTGCAAACTCAATAAAAGTTATGCGCAAAACCAAAAGTGCAAAAAGGGAAGTTTATAGCATTGATCTTTCTTCGATTGATGGGCTTAAACAAGCTGAAATGATTGTTCAAAGTAACGATTACATTTATATTGACTACAAGCCGAAGGTCGCAAGAAGTGTTTTACTTGAGGTGGCTCCTTGGATTAGTTTGTTTACAACAAGTTTGTATATGTTCATTCTTCTAACACGTATTTAAATTTTATGGCTGTAGGACAAGAGAAAAAATTAATTATCAATAAAGAATTTAACCCAATTATTTTGGGAGAAATTATTTCTAGACATTGGTATTTGCCTTTTGTTTATATGTCAATTTTCGCAGCTATCGCATTTATGTATTTGCGTTATACAAAACCAGTATACCAATCTTCAGCTGTTTTGCAACTTGTTGAGCAAGATAGAGTTAAACAAGCTTTGGGCGAAGGCGCTTTAACGGTTGCTGCAAAAGGGTCGGACTTAAATAAAACAATTGAATTTTTACGTTCCGAATTTTTATTTGAAAAGGCAATTGAAAAATTAAATACTTCTGTAAGTATTTTTTCTGAAGGAAAGTTATTGACAAAGGATTTATATAAATCGACAGGGTTTAAAATTGTTCCACTGAAAATTAAGGATTCTACAATTTGTGGTTCTAGAATCGATGTTAAATATGCGAACAATATTTTAGAATTACATTATTCTAAGAATGGAAAACCTAAGGTTGTTCGTGGTTTATTAAATGGGAAATTAAAAAATGATGATTTTGAAATTCAATTTTCTGGATCAAAATCAGAGTTAATGGAAACGGTTGATGGTAATAATTTATACATCATTTTAAATAAAAAATATTCAATCATGAGAGATTGGATGTCTAAGTTAACTGTAATGCCTGTTGACCCCGAAGCTAAAACGATCAAAATAACTTTTGATCATTTTAATCCTATACTTTGCAAAGATGTTGTTCAAGCCGTATTAGATGCATTTTTTAAGTATGAAGAACAGATGGGTAAAATCAATAATCAAAAAGTTATTGGATTTGTTGAAACTCAGTTAGATTCTTTGGCTAAGGTACTAAAAGTTGCACGAGATAGTATGACCAATTTTCAACGGAAGGAAAAAATTACCGATCCAAAATTGGAAAGTGAATCAGTTTCATTAAAAATGAACGATTTGAAAAAAAGGTTATTAGATGTAGAGGAAGAATTAGTAACTCTTTACCTAGTTAAAGGCAAACTAACTCAAGATCCAGATAAACTGGAGGTCTACAGGTTGATACCTGAAATGATAGGAAAACGTAGTTTTGAAGGGTCATTGCTTAGACAGATTGAAGATTTAAATAAATTACTTGAAAGAAGGGATGAGTTATTGAATGATGTAACCGAAGAGCACAATGAGTATATAAAAAATAAAAAGAAAATAGAGCAGCGTCAAGCATCTGTTAAGAAAAGCCTTACTGTAATTGAAGAAAGATTAAAAGGCGATATAGGACTCATTCAAGAAAAATTAAATGAGTTGGAGGAGCGTTATTTTGTAATGCCTGAGAAAACCCTTAAATACGATCGATTAAAGTATATTGAAGAATTAAATAATAGATATTTCTCATTATTCACAGAGAAAAAAATTGAATTTACTCTTTCTAATGCAGGATATTCCTCAGAAAATCGCGTCTTAACAGCTCCGGTTGTTCCGGATAGTCCGTTAAGCCCTAATCAAAAATTGATTTATATTATTTCGATATTATTTGGTTCAATTATCGGAATATCTTTAATGATTTTTAGGTATTTAACCTACAATGAGATTGTTAGTCCTGAGGATTTAATCAAAATGTTGCCTAAGGAAACGAATTTTCTTGGAGGTGTTCCCCTTTACAAACGTAAACTTAAGTATTCTCAAGTTGTTGTTGCTGAGTCATCAAAAAGTAGAATGGCCGAGGCGATTCGAAGTATTCGATCAAACATGAGTTTTATTAATAAAGACGCAAAAGTAATTGCAATTTCATCATCTATTTCTGGGGAGGGTAAAACCTTTGTTGCTTTGAATTTGGCAGGAATGATTGCCGTATCAGGTAAATCAACCATTGTTTTAGATCTAGATTTAAGAAAGCCAAAAGTACACCATGGTTTTGCAGCTGAAAATGTAGCTGGAATGAGTAATGTATTATCTCGTAATGCAACTATTGATGAAGTACTTCAGCATTCGCACATAAGTGGTTTAGATTTTATAACTGCTGGACCAATACCACCAAATCCATCGGAATTGATTCAAAGTCAGGAATTTCAAGATGTTTTAGAAGAATTAAAGAAACGATATGATATTGTAATGATTGATAATCCTCCGGTTGGAATTGTCTCTGATGGTATTCAAATACTTGCAGCGTCTGATATTCCAATCTACGTATTTAAATCTCATTATTCAAAACGAATCTTTGTTAAGCGTGTAGAAGAATTATTTGAAGTTCAAAAATTAACCTCATTGAATATTATTTTAAATGGGATAGAAACAAAAAGGTCGTTCTATGGATACGGTTATGGATACGGTTATGGATACGGCTATGGATACGGATACGGATACGGATACGGAAATAGTTATGGTTACGGCTCTGGCTATTATACCGACGACGATGACGATGCTCCATTTTTTATCCGGATTTTTAAGCGTATTAAAAACATAGTATGGAAATCGAAAGAAAAGAAATAAGTGGGCTAATTGAATTTTTTCCAAAAATTTTTGGTGATTCTCGTGGTTTTTTTCTTGAGTCTTTTCATGCTGAACGTTATTCAGAAATTCTAGGAGATATTAATTTCGTTCAGGATAATATGTCCTCTTCTCTAAGAGGAGTATTGCGAGGTCTTCACTTTCAAAAACCACCTTATACCCAAGGGAAATTAGTTTCGGTAATTCAAGGGTCTGTGTTAGATGTTGCAGTAGATCTTCGAAAAAATTCCCCCACTTATGGTCAACATGAAACGGTCCTTTTATCTGGGGCTAAAAAAAACCAATTTTGGGTTCCTGAGGGATTTGCCCATGGATTTGTGGCCTTAGAAGATCATACTATTTTTTGTTATAAGTGTACTAATTATTATCATCCTGAAGCGGAGGAAACTATTTTATGGAATGACCGTACACTGCAAATAGATTGGCAAATAGATTCTCCAGTTATTTCTGAAAAAGATAAAAACGGATTGCTATTCTCGGATTTCGAAACGCCTTTCTAACTACTAACTTTACTATAAGATGCCAACTACTACACTACACTATCTTCTCTTTTTTCTGGGTGCTGCAGCAATTTCTGTAATTAGCAACGTACTTTTATTGAGGTTTTCACAATCCTTGGGAATTCGCAATAAAAATGATGTCTTCGTTCGTTGGAGCAATCAATCCAAACCTTCCTTAGGTGGAATTAGCCTTTTTGCCGGGTTTTTATTTTCAACGGTATTATCATTAATGTTATTTCCGGATTATAATATTTTCGGTGATATTAATTATGTAGGTTTATTTCTAGCTTCTGCATTGGCTTTTACCATGGGGCTAGCTGATGATGCATACAATACGAAGCCATTTTTTAAACTCTTTATGCAGATATTTTGCGGTATTATTTTCTTGTTAACAGACATTAAAATAGACCTTTTTCATATCCCATTTATTGATTCTGTGCTAACCGTCATTTGGGTAATTACCTTGATGAATTCCCTTAATATGTTAGATAATATGGATGGAATAACAGCAACTACCGTATTTTTTACTCTTTTAGCCTGTTTGACAAGTTGTTATGTAATTGGAAATCCAAGTAAGCCATTTTGGCTATTTACTATCGTTGCAATGCTGGGTGCCCTAGTTGGATTTCTTTATTTCAACATCAATCCGTCCAAGTTGTTTATGGGTGATGCAGGGAGTCAATTTGTAGGGTTGTTTGTTGCCTTTTTTTCTATCAAATACCTATGGAATTTAGGAGCTACAACGGAGCATAATTCGTGGATTAGTATTGTGATAACGTTAGTTGCTCTCACACCTGCTGCTGCAGATACATTAGCTGTCTTTATAAATAGAGTGCGAGCTGGAAAATCACCTATGGTTGGTGGCAAGGATCATACAACTCACCATTTGGTTTATGCAGGTTTTACGGATAAACAGGTATGGTATGTTTTTTCTATCATCGGCCTTTTTTCATTTCTATTTTCAGTATTAATCGTTTATCTTACAGTTCATAATATCATTCTGCCAAATTTATTGTTTGTTCTCTTTTTTATCCTAGTTTTTGGTCTGTTGTATCGAAATACGATTAAATTTAAACCGAAAGGGTAATCTTTTCTTTTTTTGTTTATTTTTGGTAAAGAATTTGCAAAGCAGAGTCAAATTCTTAAATTTTTACATATGAAAACAATCATTTTTACCAGCTTTCTTCTTATTGCATTTACTTTTTTTGGACAGGATTCAGAATTAAAACACTTACCGTCGGTAGATTTAAAAGATTTAAAAGGAAAAAAAGTGAATACTGCCTCTATGGGATATGAAGGGCCTGTGGTAATAAGCTTTTGGGCAACGTGGTGTTCACCGTGTAAAAAAGAACTAAATACCATTCATGAATCCTATGCTGATTGGCAAGCTGAAACTGGAGTTACCTTAGTTGCAGTTTCAATTGATGATGAAAAGACTAAAAATTCAGTATTACCCTATGTAAATGGAAAAGCATGGGACTTTGCCGTTCTACTAGACCCGAACGGAGATTTTAAACGTGCAATGGGAGTGAATAATGTTCCGCATACTTTTTTAATAGATAAAGACGGCAATATCGTTTATTCTCACAATAATTATGCTCCAGGTGATGAGGAGAAATTATATGAGGAAATCAAAAAATTGACGGTAAAATAACGAAGGGATGACACTGAGAATTCTGCCAATTTTTGTTTTTTTATTTTCTTATAACACTTTTTCACAGGATTTTTCCAACGGAGGTACATTTACTGGAAACATCGAGTCTACCTTTCAATATCTAAATAATGATACGTTAATTGGAGCAAATCAACCGGCACAGAAAGGATTGTTGAATTCATACATGAATGTTTTTTACACGAACAAGAATTTCAAGGCAGGAATGAGATTAGAATCTTATTTGCCACGAATTCAAGGTTATCCGAATCGATTCGATGGAACGGGTATAGGTATGCGTTATATAGGTTATGTTAATAAATTAGTTGATGTAACTCTTGGTTCATTTTATGAGCAGTTTGGCGCCGGATTGTCTCTGCGAGCTTATGAGGATCGTGCTTTGGGGTATGATAATTTCATGGATGGAGCTCGATTAATAGTTCGTCCTTTTAAAGGGGTGGTATTAAAAGGTGTATATGGCTATCAACGTCTGTCCTTTCAACAAGGGAAAATTATTCATGGTGATGGAATTGTGAGAGGAGTAGATGCGGAAATAAATTTCAAAGAAACTTTTGATTCATTGTTAAATGATAATTGGGATTTTGGGTTAGGCGTTTCTTTTGTAAGCAAATTTCAGGCGGATAATGATGATGAATTAATTCTTCCTCAAAATGTAGGTGCTTATGGAGGACGTTTCAAGGCTAGGTATAAAAATGTTAATTTGAATGGAGAATATATTCTAAAAGAACAAGATCCATCAAACGACAATAATAAAATTTATAATTATGGTCATGCAGCAATTTTTAACTTGGGGTATTCCAAAAAGGGATTAGGTATTTTACTTTCAGGAAAATCTGTTGATAATATGAGTTATCGTTCTGATCGAACAAAGGATCTTCAAGATGTTTTTATTAACTACTTGCCCGCCTTAAACAAAACACATACATACAATTTGGTAGCGACACTTTATCCATACGCAACCCAACCTATGGGCGAGGTAGCATACCAAGCAGAGGTTTTATATACACTTAAAAAAGGAACAAAATTAGGGGGTAAATATGGTACAGCTATAAATTTTAATGTATCAACAACTTTTCGTCCGGTACATCATACTTCAGGTTTTAGTTCTCTTGATTCAACTGGTGTATTATATGCTGCACGTCCATTTGATAAAAGTGATAGTATGTATTGGAGGGATATCAATATTAACATCACTAAAAAAATCAATAAAAAATTGAGTTTCATCGCATCTTATTTTAATATAAAGATTAATAATGATGTAGCAAAGATTTCGAATGATGCTAAAGGAATGATTTCTTCGCATATTGGTGTAATTGAAACCTCCTATAAGATTAACAAAAAACATGCGCTAAGATCTGAGCTACAAGCACTTTTCGTTGAGAAAATAAAAAAAGGATTACCTAATGAAGGTAAAATCAATGATAAGGGAAATTGGGCAACCATTTTGCTTGAATATACGGTTTCCCCGCATTGGTCTTTTGGCTTTATGGATCAATATAACTATGG
>CAZTFG010000004.1:18981-58027 GCA_964612725.1 uncultured Lishizhenia sp.
CCGGTGGAGAGTAAGCGGGTACATTATCCTATTTTTACTTTTGGTTATGTAAAAGATGCAACCCGGTTTTCAATTTATTATGGTCGTCAACGTGCCGGTTTATTTTGCGTAGGTGGTGTTTGTCGATTTGTTCCAGCATCCAATGGTTTAACCTTTAGTTTTACCCAAAGTTTTTAATATGAAAAAGTTTGTTTCAGGATTAGTGGCATTGTATTTTTTAATTTCATTGCCATCATGTGACCATGTTGATAATCCATATCCAAATTTGCCAACTATTGAATTAGATACTACCCTTTATCCCGGGAATTGGAGCGATTATGTTGCTAATGAGTGGCCTCAATTTACGGCTAATTTGAATGTGAATCGAAATGTGTTAATTGAGGATTTTACCGGTCATCAATGTGTTTACTGTCCGGCAGCTGCTGATTTGGCACACGCCCTTCATGGTGCAAATCCATCTCGAGTTTATGTTTCCTCTATACATGCTGGGCCTACTGGAATTGGTGATTTTCAATTAGTATTGCCTCCAGAATATCCAGTAGATTTTACTAATCCACAGGGTATTGAAATAGGTACTTATTTTGGCACTAATGACGGAGGATTTTCAGGTAACCCAAGAGGAACAATTAATCGATTTAACAATGGTTTTATCTTTCAAAGTCCCAATTCCTGGACCTCCATGGTAAATACGCAATTAACTGAAAATAATTTACGCGTAAATATTCAATCTGATTTAAATTACTTTCCTGAAACGAAAGGGGCATTTTTACACGTTGAAGTAGATAAAATTGATCCTACTTTAACTAATGAACTTGGAATTATCGCAAGTATTATAGAGGATTCATTAGTTGGTGATCAGAAAATGAGCGACAACTCGCATAATACCGCTTATATACATCGTGATATACATAGAGGGAATCTAAACAGTCAAGCCTTTGGACGTGTATTAACTGCTAATGATATGTTAAACGGAAAATACTATGTGAATTATTCATTTGTTGTTCCTAATCAACTCGATGGTGCTTATAATGCAGAAAATATGCATGTACTAATTTATGTTTATGATCGAACCACTTGGGAAATATATCAAGTGATTAAACAGAAAATAATTCCTTAATGGAGATTTCATCCATTTATCAATTCGCTATTAACGGAGCCATTGAAGCTTCAAAAAAAATTATGGAAATTTATTCCAGAGATTTTAATGCAGAGTATAAGTTAGATGGTTCACCAATAACCGAAGCGGATTTAGCATCGACGGAGATCTTGCATCGATTTCTGGATGAAACAAATATTCCTATAACGGGAGAAGAAAGTATAAATTCAGATTACACCATTCGACAAAACTGGACGGAATGTTGGTGCATTGATCCATTAGATGGCACCAAGGAATTTGTTAGCAAAAATGGGGAATTTGCTGTGAATATTGCCCTGATAAAAAATGGAATTCCCGTTTTTGGTTTGATTGCCTCACCTGTTAATCAGGAGCTAATGATTGGTTCAAAAGAATTTGGTGTATTTATTTTTAAATTTGATCAGGTGAGTAATCCTGAACAATGGATTAAAATTGAAATACCGCAGGCGATAAATTCTCCTTTGGTTATGACATGTTCTAGAAGTCATCATTCAGGACCTGTACTTAAATTTATCCAATCACTTCAATCTATTTCTCCTGAAATTGAATATATAAAAAAGGGATCCTCTTTAAAGTTTTTTGATTTGGCAATGGGTAAAGCTGATGCATATCCACGATTCGCTCCAACCATGGAATGGGATATTGCTGCTGGTCAGGCTATCTTAGAAACCCTTGGAGGTTTTGTATATCACGCAGAAACAGGTGAACCTCTTCGATATAACAAGCAAAATCTTACGAATCCATATTTCATCGCAAAAACAAAAGCGCTTTTAGAAAAGATGTTATGAGGTGTTTAGCTTTTTTTCTATTGAGTTCTTTTCTCGGATTTTGTTCCTTTAGTCAAAGTAATAATTTGATCTCTACTCATCCTTTTTTTAGGGATAATTTAATGTTCCTTTATTCCAAAAATTCACATTTTATACCTTCTATCCTTCCTGTTGTAGAAAGCGTTTATAATTCTCATTATCCGCTTGTAGAATATGTTGACTTAGATTCAACAAGAATCAAAAAACCATTCTTCAAGCGAACTTTTTCTAAACATTTGGTGGAGTTACAAAAGGATGATTACCATTTATCGATTTCACCCGTAGGGGAATTGAATTTAGGTACTGATTTCCATGCTGCCGATAAACAACTGTTGTTTCAAAATACACGTGGAATATTAGTAGAAGGTGATTTATTTCGGAATTTTTCATTTGCAACTTCTTTTTATGAAAATCAGGCTGTGTTTAGTTCCTATGAAAAAGAATTTATTTTAAGTCATGGGGAATTTTACACATCAAATTTGGGGTATACTCAACAAAATGGAATGATTCCCGGAGCAGCACGTACCAAACCGTTTAAAGAAAATGGATATGATTATGCATTCGCCATTGGGAATTTTATTTATCGACCAAGTAATAAATTAAGCATTATTGCAGGTAATAATCAACAATTTATTGGAAATGGATATCGATCGATGCTTCTTTCAGACAATAATTATGGTACCCCTTATTTGAGATTAGATTATAAATTGAATTCGAAATGGTCGGTTAATGTAATTCGGTCTAGATACATGAATTTAATTCGGAAAAAGATATATACGACAGTTGAAGGATATTATCAACCCAAAGGATTTTCAGCACATTACATTTCTTTTCAACCAAATGAGCATATGGCGATTAGTTTTTTTGAAGGAAGTATGTGGTCTATGGGAGATTCATTGAAAACAAAAGCGTTAAATCCAAGTTATTTTATTCCCGTTCCGTTTGTAGCATCCTTATTTAATTCCAAAAAAAGCTATTCTATCTTTGGGCTAAATGCGAATTTTAATTTTTTCAAAAAATACCTTGTTTATGGTCAGTTCGTTGTTGGTCAATTCAAAAATCAGTTTGCCTTACAATTAGGCGCAAGAGCATATAATTTCTTGGGCTTACCGAACATTATGTTGCAAGTAGAGTGGAATAAATCGAGTAATACGATGTACATTGCTCAGAATCCTAGATTAAGTTATACCAATTACAATCTTCCTGTGGCGCATATAAGTGGTACGGGTTTTAGTGAATTTTTGTGCAGACTAAATTGGTCTTGGAAAAAGCTTTATATTGACTTACGAAGCAGTAATTTTATTTTATCAAAGTATAACCAAGCCTCTCTTTTACCAGTATTGAATTCAACCTTACCTAAAAACGGTCTGGTTTTCAATCAACAGATGGAAGTAGGTTTAAAATTCAATAAAAAATTGAACTTATCTGTTTTTAGTTCTGTTTTATGGAGAAGAGAAATGATGGAAATTACTAATTCAAATCTTGTTTTTCATTTAGGAATTCGTACTGGATTATTGAACCAACCAAATGATTATTAGAAATATAATTTTGTTAATGTTGATTCATTTTTCTTCTTTCGGGCAAGGAAAAGTTAACTATTTAACGGAAGAACTACCTTCAGATTCTATTCTTAAGCCAAGTGTTGAAAATCATTCCGCTATTTGGCCTAAGGTAGATAGAGACGTTAAGTTTAAGCGATGTTTAGCTGTTTTTCCAATTGGTGATATTGCCTACGCATTTGATAAAGTTTCTCCTTCATTATTTTATTTTAGACAAGGTCTTGGGGTTCAAACAGATTTGAAAATTTCCCCGAAATGGTACGCTAGAGTAGGCTATAATTTTGCCTCATTTACCAATGATACCAATTATTTGGATACGCGAACTTATTCATATACTCGAAAACAAGATAAATTGCCAATCTCTCATAATGTATTGGGTAGAATTTCCTATACCCCTAATCATGTTTTTAATTTTCAAGCCGGCATAGATCGCAATTTTATTGGCGAAGGTAGTCGTTCTTTATTTTTAAGTGATTACGGGAAGCCATATCCTTTTGCTCAAATTAGAGCAAGATTTTGGCATGTAGAATATTTGGTTATGTATCAGTTTTTTAAGGAGCAAAACAATCAGTCATGGAGTTCCAAATATGGTGCTATGCATTATTTAAGTTGGAACATAACAAAATGGTTGAATGTAGGGGTTTTTGAAACGGTTGTTTTTCAACCCAAGGATACTTTATTGAACCGAGGATATGAATTGGAATATTTAAACCCCCTGATTTTTTATCGTCCACAGGAATATGCCATTGGATCATCAGATAATGTATTGTTAGGATTGTCACTTTCGGTAAAATGGAAAAAACATACAGCGTATGGACAATTAATTTTAGATGAATTTTTGCTTTCAGAAATAAAAGCCCGTTCAGGCTGGTGGGCTAATAAATATGGAGCACAGCTAGGAGTTAAAGGGAGATTTAAAGTACTTAATGAGAATTTCTTTTATCGTATTGAGGGAAATGCCGTTAGACCCTACACGTATTCACATTTAAATTCAATGCAAAACTATGGCAACGCGGGTTATACCTTAACACATCCCTTTGGTGGGAATTTTGCAGAAATTTTAGGCGAATTAAAATGGCAGAAAAACAAATGGTTAATAAAGTCCTTTATTTCATATGGCTTTCAAGGCTTAGATAAGGATGGGAAAAGTTATGGTGGGGATATATATCAACCATATACGAACAGACCCTTTGACTATCAACATGAAATAGGGCAGGGGTTAAAAAATAAATTTTTCAGAAGTCAATGGTATGCATCTTACACTTATAATTTTCTATATAGTGTATTTGCAGAAGTAAATCTTAGATATGATTCTGCCTACAATCGTTTCACATTTCTCCCATTATTAGGATGCAGAATAAATCTGTGGAATGATTATCGGAATTATTGATTAGAACTACTTGATCGGCAAAGTAAAATCACTCAAATCGATTTCATATAAATCGTAATTGGCCTTATCATTTTTTGTGTTTATTGAGGCAACAAATCCTTTTTTAAATTCTGAACTATAATAAAAATGACTATCATCTGTAAACGAGTTTACCATAGATCCGAGATTAACGGGCTGACTGAAAACACCATTTTTTACTTCAGAAACATAAATGTCTAATCCACCCATTCCATTTAATCCATCAGAGCTAAAAAACAAAAATTTGCCATCTGGTGTGATGTATGGTGTGGTTTCGCGTCCAACCGTATTAATGAAATCAGGTAATGCTTCGGCTTTCCCCCATTCACTTCCGATTTTTTGAACCTTATAAATGTCCGTTGATTTTTTATCCCCTTTTCGATCTGAAACGAAGTACATTGTTTTACGATCAGCAGTCATTGTTGCCGAACCGTCATAATAAGAGGAATTAATAGACTTGTTTTCAATCGGTTTTGGAGATCCCCATTTGCCAGTTGAAGTACTAATAGAAAGTTCAAAAATATCAGAACTTGAAGTGGTTTTCTGTTCTAGAGCCTCATTATTAATGGTCATCAAAGCATATTTCCCGTCTCTAGAAACATAGGTAAGTGCATCAAATCCTTTAGTATTCCATTTCAACGCATTGGTGATACTATCCCAATCCTTCGTGATTGGGTTCCATTTTGCTTCATAGATATCTTCAAAATAATCTTGGTCATCTTCGTTCATTGTTCTTCCTTTCGTGTCAGACTTTCTTGCCGTAAAAAATAATACTTGACCACTATCTGCTAAAATAGGTCCATATTCGGCATAATTGGAATTTACGCTTCTACTCAATACTTTTTTCTTGCTCGACCGATCAGTAAGCTGCTCCTTTTGAGCAAATTCTACCTGTTGAATACGCAATGGAATTTGAAATTCTTTTTTCAATGAGTTAGCTAATTTTAGATCAGCTTTTTTATAATAGAAAAGGGCTGTGTCCAAATTCCCCATGCGGTGATTTACCTTAGCATAATGCTCATAAAAATCAGCATTTGGTTTGCCGTCTGCTAATTTCAAAGCTGCTTTTGCCTGGGCAAGTGAAAGCGAATAATAATTTAATTCAAAATTGGTTAAACTGATGTAGTATACAATTTTCCAATTAGATGGGTCTTTGATAGCGGCATCTTTAAATTTAGAAAGTGCTTCTTTATTTTGCCCCATGTTAAAAAACTCAACTCCATCTTCATAAAGTTTCAATGCAAGTGCTTTATTAATTAAGTTGGTGGAACTATCTCTTGGTTCGCTTATTAAATTGGTTGCATTTAGAGTACTATTTCCTGCGATAACAAGTAGAAATGTAAAAAGAAACTTTTTCATAATCTGATTTTCAATTAAGTAAAGATACTCTTTTGAATCTACTTTGGTTAATCTATTTATGAAAACTACTAACGTAAAAATGTTTATTATGGTCAAAAAAACGAATATCCAAATCTAATTAGATTCCCATTTCAACTTGTAAAATGGCCCCAAATTGTTTTTTATTCGTCACGTTTTTTAAATCTGAATTTATATGATAGAGCAAATTACCTTGAATTTTAAATCGATGGCCATATATATATTTGGTTAATCCAAGTTGAATATGTTCTTGTTGTTTCAAATTTATAGATGAATAAATAGTATTATTATATACATCATTTCTTGGGGTTATTTTTGCGTAACGGAATGCAACTTCAAAATTATTTTTAAATAAGTAACTTACTTGACTTAAGTGACCATATCCAACATAAATCGCTCGTAAACTACCGTTATCTAAATTTTCTGTTATTGGATTTTTAGCATTTCGTGTTAAGTACTCTTGGTAAAATGCAAATCCTCTGTATTTTAAAAGTATATCTAAATGAAGGTTAGACATATTTTCCAGGCTATATAAGTCCCCACCTAATGTCCCCGCTTGACGAAGTGCCTCATGATTGTAATTGTAAGAACCACTAATGGCTAATTTGGGAGTTTTTTCTCTTGCTAAATCACCCTCACATTCATCATTTCCGCTAGTGAATTTACCAAATGGTAAAATCTCAATTCTACCTGTATAATTTAACCCTTTACTAGATTTGGTAGTATTTCTCCCTTCCCCTGAGGTTATAGCACCTTTAATTGCATAGTGCTTTTTTTCAAATGTGGCGAAAAAACCGAAATCACGATCTAAAGTGAAGGTGCTGTTAACTATGGAGCGATCGGCAAATTGTAAATTTCCTGATGAAACTACACGTTGCCTATTTCCGGGTAATTTGGTTTGTCCGAAGGCAAATTTTAGAGATTTATTGGGGATATAATATATTACTGCATCCCTTACAACATTTGGGCTCGTATTAATTTCACTTTCTTGAGTTGATTCCCAATCCATGTCGCCTCTTGAAAATGCCAATTGAATGTAGTACTCAAACTTTGGGTTAATAACAAAGCCTTTCATTCTCATCCTTAGTCTTCTTACGCGAAATTCAAATTCATCTGGACTCAAATTGGTTTCTGATTCAGACATATACCCAGCTCTGTTTTGCATTCTAAATTGAAATTGTAAACTGAACAAACTGTCTTTTTGAATGATTTCAATTCCTTTTTCTTTTTTTGTTATAATATTGATTGGTAACTGAGAAAAACTGTAAAAACAAGCTGTCAGGGCAAGCGAAATAAATAGAAAATCTAACTTTTTCATTCTGTAAAATTTTCGTCAAAATTAGAGGCTTAATATTGACTTAATATACAGTAAACAAAATGATAAGATTAATATAAGATTCGTAACATTTTGTTAACATTGGTTATTTTTGAAAAAGCGAGTATTTTACAGAAGTCCAACTGAACGAAAATTCTAAGGACCCACCATAACCGTTTCGTAATTTGGTTAGCAGCATATCATAGGAAACTCCAAATTTGAACCCACCAATTTCTAAAGTGACACCTGGGATTAGTACACCTGAGGATTGGTAAAAAGCTCCGAAACCCAAATAAGAATCTTGTTTGGTTTTTGTTATTTTAGACCCTTCTGTTACCAAGGTTTTATAATACAGTCCACCAACAATTTCATTGTGCTTTCCTTGTCTCGCTTGCAAGTAACAAACGTCCAACGCTGCTCTCGAGGAGACGGTATACGTGAGTTTGGTATTAAGAATAAATTTAATGTCTAGTTTGTCTGTTGTAATTGCATTATATCGAAGCTTAGGGCGATTTAAATGAAAAAACGCTACCCCTCCTTCGAAAGCTATGGCATTTTCACGCACCACCTTCTTTTGTTTTTGCCCATATTGATAATTAATTCCTGCTGAAGCATCAAGGTAACCGAAACTCGTTATGCTATTCTCTTCCCCCGAAGCTATAGTGGGGTCTAAGGTGGTGCCGTTCCATTGACTTAAAAAGGTAACCCTTGATAAATCGGCTGAACGATTCGTGTAGGCAGTTTGAATTCCAGCAGAAATAAAATTCTGTTTGTTTATCGGTACAATACCAGCAAAATTAATGGCTCCCGTTTTATTTCCAAATCGAGAGTCACCGCCAATATCATTGAGCAGGAGTACACCAATACCCACATATGATTTTTCATTTCGGATACCTTTTCCAATTGTAAACTCACCGGATGCTAGTGAAGTCATAAATTGTGTGCCTGCACCTATCCATTGATTTCGATGCGATACTGAAAAACGTTCATACCCATTAAACATCCCCGAAGCAGCAGGGTTGTATAGCATTGTATTTCTATTTACTTGGGAAAAGTGATAGTCTTGTGCGAAGTGGGATTTGACTAATACTAAGGCTATGAATAAGGTTATAAAATAATGCATGGTATTAACGTATCAATGTAATATTGCCAGATAAAGTTTCCTTGTTTCCATTCGTGTATTCAACAAGAGCCTGGTAAGCATATATTCCGGCATTGCAGTATTTTGACTTATAGGTACCATCCCATGTGAATTGTTTACTGGTCGTTTGTAAAATGATATTACCCCAACGATCAAAAATGGTAAATTGGATTGATTTGATATTTTTCCCAACTATAATAGAATAGGTATTATTCAATTCATTCCCAATTCCATCTGGAGAAAAGGCGGTTGGAATATGTATGCCATCTGTACAATCTGGGGTATTATTCGTAGGACTGCATGGATCGCAAGGGTCTGTACCGGATGTTACTTCAACGCCATCGCTAATACCATCGCCATCTGTATCAAATACGGTTGGATCTGTACAGAGTGTTGCTTCTTGAGGATCTGGTAAACCATCTCCATCTGTGTCTATTTGACAATCTGAACTGCTGTCATCGGGATCGCATGGATTCAATGGGTCTGACCCATTTGTAATTTCTGTGCCATCATTGATACCATCCGCATCGGTATCAGGATTTGTAGGAATTGTTCCAGTGGTAGCTTCTTCTGAGTTGGTTAAACCATCATTATCTTGGTCACAAGGGCCCGCATTTGGATTTGGGTCGCAAGGATCTAGTGGGTCAGATCCTCCCAAATTTTCATTAACATTCGTGATCCCATCTCCATCCGTGTCAGCGGTAGGATCATCTGGAATAAAAATAGCAAGAATATTTTCAACACCGCTTATGTTTAACGAATTGGTATCTGAGGTAATTGGCAAGCCTAATGGGCCAATTGTATACTCCCAGTGATCAAAAATAAAACCAGGTTGTGCCTTTGCAATAATATTTGTTTGTATACCTCCGTAATAGCTTGTAGTCCAGGGGTATGATGGTGCCCAAATTGAATTTACCTTAATTTCACCCGAATTGGCAGGACTCACATTGAAGGTAACATTAAATGGACCTGATAAAGAATAGCAATCGATCATTCCTGCTGTTAGTGCAGAACATCTTGTATTAATAAAATTACGTAATTGAGTAACCTTATTTTGCCAATCAGAATAAGTACCTCCCCATTTTTGACATTGTCCGGTCATTTCTGGTGCAATTTCATTCACCATACTATCAAGAAGCGGAATTAAATAATCGCAAGAAAAATAAGTGTTGGCTAGATCTGCATAACGGGTGATGTAATATTGCTCGACGATAGGATTTTCATTGATGAGTTTTTCTAATATTTCTGTATGACCTTGTCCCCCTGGATTAGGAAGGTTTTCAACATTACAAGGATCAGCGTTGGCTGAATTATCTGGAATGCCCGTATAGTTAACATAATGCCCAAATGTAGCATCCATATCCCATAAAGTATAACGCCATTTTTTCTTGTCTCCAAGTGGATCAGTACCATGCCACCAAGCTGTATTCCAATTGAGCCAGTCTTGGTTGACAACAAATGAATTGAACATAAAATAATCACACAAAGATTCCCAATTAAGAAGACTATCTACATAGGCAAAATTGGTAGCGTTACCCATATTATTTGCAGCAATGTAGTTTCGTAAACTATTCCAATTGGTTAAAGCATTTGGAGCTCCATACTCTTCCCAAGTGCCTCCCCAAGTTTTCAAATATTCTAGATGAAACTTGTCTTGATTGTAATAGTAATCTGTATAATCATGATCATCACATTTCTCCCTAATCTCGTATACTCCCCAATATTGACCATTTAAATAAACAACACATGGTCGCCATGTGCGTTCATCTAATTTCATATCAGCCCGTATGGATAATGTATGAATAAATGCATCTCTAATGTGGGCTCCATTTTCGAAAGAATAATTATCGCTTGCAGCGGGTTTTAAAATGAGACGCTGAAAATTATCCCTTGTATTTTCTGGAAAAATTTGATGTTCTATATCTCCGTTATATCCATATTGATCGCGCATTATAAAGTCGAAACCACGTTGATCATAAGCCCATGAATCGTTTCCATGTTCATTAAAATCACCTTGTCCTTCATCAATAAAAATCCCGTTATCTTCGAATAATTCAAATCCTCCAACTGGCTCAATCTGATTGCCATTCGCTACCAAAGTATATACTCCTTGACTGCATACAGAGACAACGGGTATTGAATGGGTTACATTAATGAAATATGTATTGGTCTCTGTAAAGGATGGTAGGTTGGTTCCAAAAGCCGTTGCTCGTAAAACAGTGGTATTACTAATTGTAACTGGACCCGAGTATAATGTAGAAGTTGTAGTTGGATCACTCCCATCTGTGGTATATCTTATAGTTGCAGTTGCATCAGAGCAGGTAATACTTACTGTTTGCGTTGCTGGGTAGAATCCGGCTTGAACACTGAAAATTGGAGTTGGAAGGTAAAAATTAACTGCACCTGTATTGGCAGCATTAGGCGTTGGTGTCGTAAATAATTTAAAATCAGCAGCTCCATTCGTTGATCTACCAACCGAATGATTT
Source organism: uncultured Lishizhenia sp. (assembly GCA_964612725.1). GTDB lineage: Bacteria > Bacteroidota > Bacteroidia > Flavobacteriales_D > Crocinitomicaceae > UBA952. Next base: position 30,209 of record CAZTFG010000004.1, read on the forward strand.
GCTTTTGTCATATGAACAATTTTAAATGAATCAACCACATTTCCAAACGTATTTGAAAGAATAATCCAATCTCCTTCCGTTTGTGAAAGATTAAAATTTGGATGATACTGATTTCCGTTTACTGTATTTCTCTTTGAACAAAAAACCATTTTATATCCATTACTTGCTATGGTCCCGCTTGGAATCATCCATTTAGTAAGGTTTGTTGATTTATCAGAAAGGTACCAACCCGTTAAGTCCACTTGCGTAGTCGTAGGATTATAGAGCTCTATCCAATCTTCTCGTTCTCCATAAGCATCGGTTATACCATTCATATTTGAACAAGAATATTCATTTATTAACACCTGTGAATTGATTGAAATATAAAATGATAACAAAAAAAACGATAAAAATAATTTGTTCATATGGTTAGTTAGAATAGGTATCAATATTAAAAAAATAAATTCAAAATCGCAATTTTTATCATTTTACATCATCAAAAATTGTAATTTTGAAAATAACAACGTTAAATTAACAATAAATTAATATGAAATTATTTATAATTCTAACATTTTTTCTGGTTCTCTTCGGTTCTTGCTCCAAATATGAAGGAGAAGGCGGGGGCGCAACAATTAAAGGAGTTGTAATTGAACAAAAATACAACACATTAGGTAATATTATTGCAGAATATCCCGTAGGAGAACAAGACGTATTTATCATATATGGAAATGAAAGTAATTTCTTTGATGATGATACCAAAACAAGTTTTGATGGAAGTTTTGAATTCAGATACCTTAAAAAAGGTAATTATAAAGTTTTTGTTTACGAAGATTGTGCTACTTGCCCGAGTGGAAAAAAAGAAATTGTTATTCCTGTAGAAATCACGAAGAACAACCAAGTTGTTAATCTGGATACAATTAATATCAAGAAACTGTAGTGAAAAAATTCTTGTTTATTCTTTGCATTGTTTTTTTTCGCCTAATTGCTTTTGCACAAAGTAATGAAGGACAATTGTGGACAGAAACAGGCTTCAAGGGAAGGATTGTGAAAGGATTAGATTATGGGGTTGATTGGACAAATCGAATTGGAAATCAAGGATTTGAAACTATGTTTCCGCAAGCCACGATAAAATATAAGCTAACAGATTGGTTGCGACCATCTATTGATTATCGCTTTGTTTTAAAGAGAGAGCCAAATTCAAATTACAACGGCTCAAATCGCTTAAATTTAAATTTACAATTTAATCAATTGTTTGGACGACTAAATGTCGGATTCCGATTCCGATATCAATATTCGTTTGATAATGTAAGTAATATGAATTATCAACCTGAATTTGATAAAGCAATTCGTATTAAACCCAGCTTTTCCTATGATATAAACAACAGTGTTTTTTCACCGGTTGCGTCCGTTGAGTTTTTTTATAATCCTTCAACAGGTAGTTTGGGTAAAAGATTTACAAAAATGCGAGGTTTTGTTGGATTAGATTTGGAATTAAAGGGTCCACATGAGGTTTCATTTGGATATATATATGATCAATCATTAAACCTACCTGATCCGACTTATCGTCACATATTGAATGTATCCTATTGTTACAAAATCGAAACCAAGAAGAAAAAGAAACGAAAAATAATGGGGGTTAGGTGGTTGTAATGAGTCAAGAAAATTTAAGTGCATTGTTAGATTTGTTTCATCCAATTTCATTAAAAGAACTGGATGAGGTTAAACTTATGAATCGTGTTGATACGAAATTTGCTTTCTCCATGGATGATTTGGAAACCATTCTTCCCGAATTGGCGAAGGAGTATAATTGTTTAGCTATCAATAACTCTAAAATTCAAACCTATAAAAGCTTATACTTTGATGATGATAAGTTTTCATTTCTAAGAGCTCATCATAATGGTAGAGTAAATCGCTTCAAGGTACGAATTCGAAATTATGTGGAATCAAACCTTTTTTTTCTAGAGATAAAACATAAGATTAAAAAAAGGACAGATAAGCTTCGAATCAAAATGAATGATTTTACAGACCATTTTGATAATACACAAACGGATTTCATTCAAGGAGTACTGCAAAAACAAATTGATTTAGTTCCTGTTTTGTGGAATGAATTTCAGCGAATTACATTGTCTGGTAAACATATGAATGAGCGATTAACACTTGATTTACATTTGAATTTTAACCAAGACGACTGTAATTTTGACATGAATAATGTTGTTATTGCAGAATTAAAACAAGCAAATTTGGATAGAAATTCACCTTTCTATCAAATCATGAAAAAACACTTTGTTCGTCCAATGCGGGTAAGTAAATACTGTGTAGGTTTGTATTCCATACACGGGCAACAAAAAATTAAGGGCAATCGATTCAAGAAAAAAATAAAAATTTTAAACTCAATTAATAGTTAACTAATGAATATTTCGGAAACTCTATCAAATATCAACTGGATATCCTCAGATTTTTACAACTTGATCATCAAATTCGGCTTCAATTTGGTGTTTTTAACCATTATTATTCGTTTTCTCTATTATAGTAAAACTAAACGTAAAGATTATTTATTTACTTATTACCTCATTGGAACCATAACCTTTTTTCTTTGTTTCGGATTGAAAAAGTTTGGGATTGATACAGGGATGGGACTCGGACTTTTTGCAATCTTTGGAATTATTCGATATCGTACAGATGCCATAGAGATTAAGGAAATGACTTACCTATTTTTAATTATTGGTGTAAGCGTTGTGAATGCCTTAATTAACGGAAGTATGTCTGTTGGCGAGGTCTTGTTAATCAACATGTCTGTAGTAGTTATTACCTATATCCTTGAATTCATGTGGTTAATGAAACATGAGACACGTAAAACGATTACCTACGAACGAATTGACTTAATTTTACCGGAAAAATATGAGGAAATGAAAGCAGATTTACAAGCAAGAACAGGTCTGATTATTAATCGCTTTGATATTGGTAAAATTGATTTTCTAAACGATACGGCCCTTGTTCGAATCTATTATTATGCAGATGAACAAGCATTTTCTGACTACTCAGAAAGTTAATCTTTCTTTTTACTCAAGCATAACGTCAATTCATTTTTGTTACATTTGTCTCAATTTGTAGCGTATGTCAATTGTAACTATTGTAACCGGTTTACCAAGGTCCGGAACTTCTTTAATGATGCAAATCTTGGAAAAATCTTCTCTCGAAATTCTATCCGACGGAATACGGCAAAAGGACATTAATAATCCGGAAGGATATTATGAGTTAGAGGCTGTTAAAGGAATTGTAAAGGATAATTCGTTTTTGAAATCTGCACAAGGAAAAGTGGTGAAAATAGTTTCTCCCTTACCTATGTTTCTCGACAAATCCCTTTCATATCGTGTTATTTTTATGCGCAGAGAAATTGATGAGATATTGCGTTCTCAAGAAATTATGCTGAATAAAGATCAGCAAGCTGAACGAGAAAAGTTTGCAGCAATTTACGCCACTCATATTCAAAAGACCTATCAGTTTTTTGAATTAAATAAGATACCGTTTTTAGATGTTAATTACAGGGAATTAATTCAAAGTCCGGAATCTGAATTGGGGAAAATCATTGAATTTTTAGGAATTGAACCACACATAGAAATACTTGCCTCTGCAATTAATCCAACACTATATAGAAATCGTAGTTAATATGGAAAAGGAATATAAAATCACTTCACAAGGATCTTTGGGTTTATTGGCTCTTGGTCATGTCGGCTTGCGTAAATGGCGTGAGGTGGTAGAACAAGAAAAAAATGAAATACGCAATTCAGCTAAGAACAATGTCAAAAAAAATAAAAAATAAAGTACTTGTAATTGGCTGGGATGCGGCTGATTGGAAGATTATAATGCCCTTAATTGAGCAAGGTAAGATGCCGGCAATAGAGTCGTTGATGAAAAAAGGGGTACATGGACGTTTGCAAACCTTGGATCCACCCCTTTCCCCCATGCTTTGGACAAGTATCGCAACAGGGGTTCGAGCCGATAAACATGGAATTGGTGGATTTGTTGAGCCTACTCCAAATGGGGAGGGGTTGAGGCCTGTCACTACCACTTCACGAAAAGTCAAAGCCATTTGGAATATTCTGAATCAAGAAGGATGGAAAAGTAATGTAGTTGCTTGGTGGCCAAGTAATCCTGCCGAACCTATTAATGGTGTAATGGTTTCTAATCTTTATCAAGTTGCCACAAAAGCACTTGGAGAGGAATGGGAAATGCCAAATGGTACTGTTCATCCCGCATCTTTAAGCGAAACGATGAAAGAATTTAGGGTTCATCCTCACGAGATATCGTTGGCTATGGCGCATCCTTTTATTCCAAATATCGTTGATAATTTGGAGTTAAGAAAGGCAAATAAAACACTTTCTGTTTTAAAGACATTATCAAATGCTGCCTCAGTTCATTCAGCTTCTACCTATCTTATGGAAGAAACCGAATGGGATTTTATGGCTGTTTATCATGATGCCATAGACCATTTCTGTCATATAGCCATGCGTTATTTTCCGCCAAGAAGACCCGAAATTCCGGAGGAAGATTATGAGAATTATAAAGATGTGGTAGAGGCGGGTTATCGTTTTCATGATATGATGTTAGATCGCACATTGTCGATGATTGATGATAATACCACGGTCATTCTGTTGTCTGATCATGGGTTTCATTCTGATCACCAACGTCCTCTTTACATTCCTCAAGAACCTTCAGGTCCGGCTGTTGAACATAGTCCTTATGGCATTTTTGTTATGGCAGGTCCAGGGGTTAAAAAGGGAGAGCACATTTCTGGAGCAAGTATCATCGATATCACTCCTACAATTCTATATCATACTGGATTGCCTGTCGGAAAAGATATGGAAGGTAAAGTACTTTACCAATGTTTCGTAAACCCAGAGCCTGCAAAGATGATTGAATCTTGGGAGGATGTGGAAGGAGATTCGGGACAACATGATACCTTACTTCGCGAAGATCCCTGGGCTGCCCAAGAAGCGCTTCAACAATTGGTTGAATTGGGTTATATTGAAGCAATGGAAGATGATAAGTTACTTCAAGTTGAAAAAAGTAAGCGTGAAAACGAATATTATGTCGCACGAAACATGATAAATGGCGGAAGGCTCAAGCCCGCTATCGAAATTTTGGAGCGAATTTTTGAAGAATCCAAAATCTTGCGCTATGGACAGCGATTGGCATTTGCTTATTTAAGTAAGAAAATGTACATGAAATGTCAGGAAATTATAGAGAAATTAAAAGAGATAGATCTAGAGGAGCGAAATAAACGAAAAAAGGAGGCAGACTCTAAAATTGATCCATTTGGAAATAATGAGTTTGAAGAGCCAATGTATTTGGAATATTTGGAGGGTTTATTAAATCTTGCGATGAATCGATTACGAAAAGCCCTTCCTTTATTAGAGAATGTCCAGAAAAAGAACCCGAATAATTTACAACTAGCTACTAGTATTGCTCAAATACACACCTTAAGGAAAAATTTCAAAGCCGCTGAAAAGCAATATATTACTGCTTTAGCTATCGATGATAGAAGCACAGCTGCCCACTATGGCCTTGGAGTGTCTTTTCTTCGTCAAAGCAAATTTAACGAGGCAGTAGATGAATTTCTTTTAGCACTTGAACAAGATTTTTTTCAACCTAATATTCATTATCATTTAGGTGAGGCTCTAGTTAAATTGGAATTATTTGAAGACGCCGTAAGTGCTTTTCAAGTTTGTGTTCGGTTAACTCCTGGAATGACCAAGGCACATAGGTGGTTGGTTGATATTTATCAAAATAAATTGAAAAAACCTGAACTAGCAGAACAAAATTCAATTTTCTTGAAAAACAATATTAAAGGTGAAATTATAATCTGTACAGGTGTAGATAATTGTGAATATGAGCATTTATTGCAACTATTGCAAATAGGGGGAATGAGCATTGATTTAAATCAAGAAGCATTTGATGATGCCTCTAAGATTTTATTTACCAATGATTGGCTTGATAATAATGTCGGTAAGGCAATTTATATTCCTAGTCGAAATCTAAGTGATTTGCCTGCCAACTATAATTATAAAGTAGTTTATCTGGATCAGGCAATTCATGAAATTCTTCCAACAAGAACTCAAAAAATAAAAAAATCGGTTCCGGAAAAATCAATCTCCGCAAAAGTTTTACAAACCATAGAAAAGGAAAAGTATATCATTGATTTATGGATTGAATCTCAGCCAAATCAACAAGTTATTATCATGAATTGGAATGAGCTATTAACCTCTTCCGAAGAGCAAATCAGTATTCTTTCTGAGTTTTTAAATTATTCCCTTGAAAAAGAGAAAATGAAGAATTATTTACATAATTTGTGATAAAACTTTTTTTTTGTATTTTTACCTAAAATATTTTTAAGCTTATGAAAAAAACTACCTCAATCAACAAATCTAAATTAGCTGGTTACACTGCAGTTGCTGGTGCGATCGTAGCAGGAGGTGCTGCAAACGCCCAAGTTACATACATGGATGTTAATCCAGATGTCGTTGTTGACTCAAATTTAACTTTGACAAATCCTTACGCTATTGACTTTAATAATGATGCTAATCCAGATATCGTATTTGGTGTTGCTCATATTGAAGGTGCGACTTCTAGTTTTACATACAAAGGAGCTTTCGCATATGCCGCTTTAGCAGGTAACAATGCTATCATTGCTGCTGATACAGCTACAATGGCTGCTGCATTAGATTGTGGTGTTGCTGTTTCTGCTGCTGCTACTTTTGGAAATGATTCTTATGGTAATTTTGGTTATGCCGCTTTAATCAATGGGTCAATTCCATTTTCATCAACCACAACTCCTTTCTTAGGTGCAACAGATAAATATTTAGGTGTTAAATTTACTGCAACTTCTGGAACGCATTATGCATGGGTAAAATTGTCTGTTGCTGCAAATGCTGAAACAATTACGGTTAAGGAATATGCATTTAACGGAACTCCTGATGCTGCGATTAATACTTGTCAGACATCTGGAATAGAAGATGTTGCAATTGAAAACAAAGTTACAATCAAAACAACGTTAACTGATGCTACTATTAATGTAACGCCAGATTTAATTGGTGGTTCAATTTCTATGGTTAGTATGGCTGGACAAATTGTGAAAACAATTGCTATTTCTGATGTAAACACTACTATCTCATTCGAAGGAGTTGATTCTGGTATTTATTCAATTACTGCTAATTTTGAGTCAGGTTCATTGAACAAAAGAGTTTATGTGAAGTAATTTCTTTTTTTTATATTTGAAGGCGGAAGTGATTCCGCCTTTTTTTGTTTTTAAAAAATTAAAGTATGAAAAATTTACCTCTATCTTCTAAAGTTAAATCTTACTCAGCTGTAGCAGGATCTATGTTGGTCAGTGGTTTTGCTACCGCGCAAAACATACAATATACTGACGTTAATCCTGATGTAGTGCTAGATAAAACTTCAGGACCTTTTGAATTAGATATGAATAATGATACGGGCATTGATATTACTTTTCAAGTAGCATCGTTTAATGGAAATGGTTCTTCTACCTATATGGGAATTCCTTTTACATTCGTATATAATGGTTCTCAAGCAAATGCACTGCCAGGAGCTGGAGGAGGCGTACAAGGTCAAGTGGTTGGTTCTAGTAGCACTTTTGGTATTACGGCCTTAAATGGCGGAGATCTTATTGCTGCAGCAAATAATTTTAGTTCACAATCAGCAGCTCTTGGAGTTAAAGGAACAGTATCTGTTCCAGCATTTAATATTAATTACAACATTAATCAAGGTGAGTTTTTAGGGGTGAGTCAGAAGTTTATGGGAATGAAATTTTCTGCTGGAGCTTCTGTTCATTATGGATGGGTTAGATTGAGTTTGGATACGCTAGATCCTTCTGGATTAAAGCTGACAATTCATGATTATGCCTACAATGCTAATCCGGAGGAGCAGATTCTTGCTGGTGAGGGATCAATAACTGGGTTAAACGCTGTTTCAATTGAAAATAAAGTAACAATTAAACCCATGTTAGATCAAGTGTATATTAATGTAACACCAGATTTAATTGGAGGTAGCGTAAAATTAGTTTCCATCGAGGGAAAAGAAATTCTATCTTCTAAAATAACGGATATAGGAACAATCATAGACCTAAAGGGAATAACTACGGGAATATATCATATTCAAACACTTTTTGATCAAGGTCAAATTTCCAAGAAAATATACGTTCGTTAAAAGTGAACAATTTATCACTAAGGCTACATTTGTTAGCCTTTTTTTTATTCCTATATGAAATTACATGTATTAAATACCGGGTTTTTTAAATTGGATGGTGGTGCTATGTTTGGTGTTGTCCCTAAATCCATTTGGCAAAAAACAAATCCTGCTGATGAGTTCAATATGTGCACATGGGCAATGCGTTCTCTTTTAATTGAAGATGGAAACAGATTAATTCTAGTTGATACCGGAATAGGAAATAAGCAATCGGAAAAGTTCTTTTCACATTATTTTTTACATGGAAATGATTCGCTAGATGGAAATTTAAAGAATTTAGGATTTTCAAAAGAAGATATTACAGATGTTTTTCTGACTCATTTACATTTTGATCATTGTGGTGGGGCTATTGAATGGAATCATTCGAAATCAGCTTATAGACCGGCCTTTGAAAAAGCAACTTTTTGGAGCACAAAAAACCACTGGGATTGGGCAACTAATCCTAATCCACGGGAAAAAGCCTCGTTTCTAACTGAAAATATTCTTCCGATTCAAGAAAGTGGGCAATTGAAATTTATTAATAGGTCAGCTAATTTTACTGTGGATTGTTTACCAAATATGGATGTGTTATTTGTAGATGGGCACACAGAAAGTATGATGCTTCCTCATATTAAATACAAAGGAAAGACAATTGTTTTTATGGCGGATTTGTTGCCAAGTGTTGGACACATTCCTTTACCCTATGTAATGGGATATGATACACGACCGCTAATTACCATGACGGAAAAAGAAAGTTTCTTAAACCGGTCGGCCAATGAAGAGTATATTTTATTTTTTGAACATGATAGCATAAACGAATGTTGTACCGTTCAACAAACAGAAAAAGGGGTAAGGGTAAAAGAAATTTTCCGATTTGATGAAATCTGATTAACGTTTTATAACCAACCTGCTGTGCTTTGATACAAGGTTACCTTCAGCATCTTTTCCAGTTATAAAATAAACAAAATTCCCTGCTTTAACTGGGTCTCCATTGAGTTGAGAACCATCCCATTTAAAATTAGAATCTTGGGTTTGGTATATTACTGTCCCGGATTCATTAAGAATAACAAGACTAAAGTCGTTTATTCCAGAAGCATCCAGTTCCAGAATATCATTTTTCCCATCACCATTTGGAGTGAAAATATTAGGTAATGTAATCACCAAACTACTTTCTTTTGGTATTTCTATATCTTGAATTGGCTCATTGGTTATAGATGAGTTACTCAACGTAGAATTTAGGTTTGACTCTAAATTTTCTGTGTTCGTTATTTCTGATTGAACATTAGTTGGAGCAAGAGTAGCTGGGTTTTCAGAAGTTGAATTAGTTGATATCAAATGAGTTACCTCTGATTGAATGATTTCTTTTTCTAAAATTATATCTGTGTTCTTAGCATCTAATACAACAGATGACATGGCAGAATTAGTATAAGAACTGTTGCTAATGACATCCGCTTCTTTGATTCCTGAAGTATGAAAACTCGAAGATTTGTCATTCGAATTTTCAATTTGTTTTTGCGTTGTTTTTTTCTGTTGCGTTTTAACCGAGTTAATTTCTGGTTTTGAATAGTTTTCGTTTATCAAATAACCAATACCAACTAATGAAGCAGCTACGGAAATACCAATAATTGCTTTTGTAGCCAAAGAAATTCCAACGGCGGTAACAGTAGAATTGACTGCTGGGATTTTAGAAGCAATAGAAGACCATAATTCCGGATTCACCGAAACTTGATGGTCTGCAAGTTTTTGCCTAAATAATTCCTCTATATTGTCTTTTCTGTCCATTCTATTTTTTCTATTCGTTCTCTTAAAAATGCTCGCGCTCGTAAATATTGTGATTTTGAAGTATTTTCGTTTATCCCCAATTTATCCCCAATTTCCTTGTGAGAAAATCCTTCAATGGCATAAAGGTTAAAAACAACTCGGTATCCATTCGGCATTGATTGAACTATTTTCATTAATTCCTCCACTTCTAGTTCCTGCATTCCATAATCTGTATAGTCTAATTTATAACTTACATCATCAATGGGTATGTCGTACTTGGTTTTTGTATTTTTCCTGATTGCATCCAAACACGTATTAACCATTATACGCCGAATCCAACCTTCTAAAACACCTTCATGTTTAAAGTCATTTAATTTTGAAAATACTTTTATAAATCCATCTTGCAGTGCATCTTGAGCTTCATCATGATTATTCATGTACCGAAGACAAACTGCAAACATTTTCGCGGCAAACATTTCAAACAACGCTTTTTGAGCACGAGGATCTCCTTTCAAACAGGCATTTACCAGTGGAGTGTCTTCCTTCATGTCTCTTTCTAGACTATTCTTGTCTTTAAATAGTTGCATCCAAATTAAAATTAATGCATTTTTTCGATTTTAATTTTGAATAGGTGATAAATTACGTGTTATCCACAGTGTAATGGTGCTAAAAAACGATTTTTTTGCGGAAAACTAACTTTAATTCTGTAATTTTGTTCACCTAAGAGTATTCAGTAGAATGGACAAAATTTCATACGTTGGAAATGCGGATGTAACCGCAATAGACTATCTGTATAAGCAATACAGTGAAAATAACGAAAGTGTTGATATAGGTTGGCAAAAATTCTTCGAAGGATTCGATTTCGCTCGAACAAACTTTGATTCTGACGGTGCTGTGCCAGAAAATTATCAGAAAGAGTTTCGTGTTATTAATTTAATTAATGGATATCGTACTCGCGGACATCTTTTTACCAAGACAAATCCTGTTCGGGAACGAAGGAAGTATAGTCCTGATTTATCAATTGCCAATTTTGAATTGTCTGATGCTGACTTAAATACAGTGTTTCAGGCCGGAGAAATTGTTGGAATTGGCCCTGCTACCCTAAATGACATTATACATCATTTGCAACTTACCTATTGTCAGTCAATTGGTATTGAATATACTTACATACGTGATCCGGAGCGTGTTGAATGGATTAAAAATAAAATTGAACTCAAGAATAGACCAAGTATTGACGCAAACAGAAAGATTGAAATATTCAAGAAATTAAATCAGGCATCCTCTTTTGAGTCATTTCTAGGAAAGAAATTTGTAGGACAAAAACGGTTTTCTATCGAAGGAGGAGAAGCGCTTATTCCTGCCTTAGATACCTTAGTTAAAAAAGGATCAGATTTAGGTGTTGAGTATTTTGTTATGGGAATGGCACATCGAGGCCGTTTAAATACATTAACAAATATTTTTGAAAAAAGACCGAAAGATATTTTTTCTGAATTTGAAGGAAAAGAATTTGATACAGATGGTCCATTTGATGGGGATGTTAAATATCATCAAGGATTTACTTCATATGTGACGTTGGATAACGGAAAACGAATTGGATTAACTCTAGCGCCAAATCCATCTCATTTAGAAGCGGTAAATACGGTGGTTGAAGGAATTGCACGAGCAAAAGTAGATACTGAATTAAAAGATGAATCAAAAATTTGTCCGGTACTAATCCATGGTGATGCAGCTGTTGCAGGACAAGGAATCGTATATGAAACAATTCAGATGGCTCAATTGGATGGTTATCGCGCCGGTGGAACAATTCATGTTGTAGTCAATAACCAAGTTGGCTTTACTACCAATTATTTAGATGCCCGATCCTCTACCTATTGTACAGATGTTGCTAAAACAACTTTGTGTCCGGTATTTCATGTAAACGGAGATGATATTGAAGCAGTTGTTCAAGCAATGGAAATTGCAATAGCTTATAGGCAGGAATTCAATAGAGATATTTTTATTGATTTATTGTGTTACCGTAAATATGGGCATAACGAAGGAGATGAGCCGAAATTTACTCAACCAAACCTTTATAACCTAATTGCTAAGCATCCTAATCCAAGAGAAATTTATTTCAAACAACTTGAAAGTGAAGGAATTCTTAGTAAAGAGCTTGCGGTAAAAATTGAAGAAGAATACAACAATTTCCTGGAAAGTGAGTTTGATTTTGCTCGCACTCAAGATAAAGCCTTGGTATATGACTTTTTAAGTCATTCTTGGGAGGGATATAGACATAGTAAACCGGAAGATTTTTTGAGTTCACCACAAACGGGAATAGATAAAAAAACACTTCTTGATTTAGGTGTCAAACTGGCAACCTTGCCTGAAGGGAAGAAGTATTTCAGGAAAATTGCAAAGATTTTTGAGGATCGATTAAATGCTATAAATCAAAATAGATTAGATTGGGGAACCGCTGAAATGCTAGCCTACGCTTCTTTACTCAATGAAGGACACGCTGTTCGAATTTCTGGTCAAGATGTTGAAAGAGGGACATTTTCCCATCGTCATGCAGTAGTGAAAACTGAAGATACTGAGGAGGAAATTATCACCTTGAATCTGCTTTCAGATAAGCAAGCCAAATTTGATGTTTACAATTCCTTGTTGTCAGAATACGGAGTGCTTGGATTCGAATATGGTTATTCTTTAGCTACACCAAATGGCTTGACAATCTGGGAAGCACAATTTGGAGATTTCTTCAATGGTGCGCAGATAATGATTGATCAATTCATCTCTGCTGGAGAGGATAAATGGGCAACTCAAAGTGGTTTGGTTTTACTTCTCCCTCATGGTTATGAAGGTCAAGGGGCTGAACATTCAAGTGGGCGAATGGAACGATTCCTGCAGCAATGTGCGGATTATAACATGCAAATTGTTAATACATCTACACCCGCTAATCATTTTCATTTGTTGAGAAGACAATTAAAACGTGAATTTAGAAAGCCTTTGGTCGTGTTTTCACCAAAATTGTTACTTCGTTACCCAGCTGCGGTATCAACAATTGATGAAATGTCAGTTGGTTCATTCCAGGAATTAATAGATGACGCTAATGCGGATGCTTCCAAAATAGAAACAGTGGTATTATGTTCTGGAAAGTTCTATTATGAGATGAAAGAAAAAGCAAATGCGTTGGGTATTGATTCATATGCTTTTGTTCGAATTGAACAGCTATATCCATTGCCTCAAGATCAAATCAATAGCGTTTTGAAGAAGTATGGTAATGCAAAAAATATTATCTGGGCGCAAGAAGAACCTGCAAACATGGGCGCTTGGACCCATATCGCTATGAGTTTGAGACATATCCCACTTATTGGAGTTTGTCGTCCTGCATCTGCGGCTTCTGCAGAAGGTTCAAAAAAATTACATGAAAAACGATTAGAGAAATTATTCAATCAGTTATTCAGTTACGCAAATGTTTCAGTTAAATAATTAGTGAAAAAATAAATTCAATGTCAGTACTTGAAATGAAAGTCCCTAGTCCGGGAGAATCAATCTCAGAAGTTGAAATTGCAACATGGTTAGTTTCAGATGGAGATTATGTTGAAAAAGATCAAACAATAGCTGAGGTCGATTCAGATAAAGCAACACTAGAATTACCAGCTGAATCTAGTGGTATTATTACGCTTAAAGCAGTAGAGGGTGATGTAGTTAAGGTAGGACAAGTGGTTTGTTTGATTGATACTTCTGCTGAAAGGCCTGCTGGATTAAATCCTCCTAAAAAAGAGGAAGTTATTGAATCTACTAATCAAGTTGAAACAAAACAAGTCATTACTCCCAACCCAGATCCAATTAAAAAAGAGGTGTCATATGCTAGTGGCACTCCCTCGCCTGCAGCCGCTAAAATAATGGTTGAGAATAATATAAATGCTCAGCAAGTTAATGGCTCTGGAAGAGATGGACGCATAACTAAATCGGATGTTGTTTTGGCTTTGTCCGCTGGTTTTGATACGAACTCGTCAAATGGATGGGGTGGGACTAGAGATCAAAGTCGAGAGAAAATGTCGATGCTTCGTCGAAAAATAGCTGAGCGTCTAGTTTCAGTAAAAAATGAGACAGCTATGTTAACCACGTTCAATGAAGTGGATATGAAGCCGATTATGGATATTCGCGCAAAATATAAAGATGCTTTTGCAAAACACCATGAAGTTAATCTTGGCTTTATGTCGTTTTTCACTAAAGCCGTTACAGAAGCATTAAATTTATATCCTGCCGTAAATGCACAAATTGATGGTACGGAAGTAGTATTTCATAACTATGCTGATATTGGAATTGCAGTATCTTCGCCAAAAGGACTCATGGTTCCTGTTGTTCGAAATGCTGAGCAAATGTCATTGGCAGAAATTGAACGCGAAATTAAACGATTGGCTGTTAAAGCTCGTGATGGGAAAATCACTCCAGACGATATGACAGGTGGTACCTTTACAATTACAAATGGTGGTGTATTTGGCTCCATGTTGTCAACACCTATAATTAATCCACCTCAATCCGCAATACTTGGAATGCACAATGTGGTAGAAAGACCAGTTGCCATAAATGGAAAAGTGGAAATTCGTCCAATAATGTATGTGGCATTGTCTTATGACCATAGAATAATTGATGGGAAAGAGTCGGTAAGTTTTCTTGTTAAAGTAAAAGAAATGTTAGAAAACCCAGAGAAAATGCTATTTGGAGCCAAAGATCCTGTAGCTGTTTTATTGGGGCTTTAACTAATTAGATAGTTGTTTTTCAAAAGGAGGTCTAAAACACCTCCTTTTTTTATTTTAAACCTTTTGAGCTAATTATTTGTTATCAATAAAAACAAAATGAACAAGTTGCTATGGATTTCTCTTTCGATACTATTATTAATTGGAATTAGTTTTTTAATTGTGTCATTCACTTCTAAGAATATCGAAACGCCAGATTATAAAGTGGTCAAAACTATTGATGAGGTAGAAATAAGGTTATACCCTAAAATGGTTGTTGCTAAAACAAATTTGGCGGATAATTCATTTGACAACCAGGGAAGTAATGGATTTCGAACCATAGCTAATTATATATTTGGTGGAAATGAGAAAAATCAAAAAATAGCAATGACGGCACCGGTGGTAATGAATATGGGAGACTCCGCTACTATGTATTTTGTAATGCCTAAATCATATAAAAAAGAGGATTTGCCGAATCCAAATTCAAAAAATGTTCAACTTGTCGAAGAAACATCGAAATACTTGGCAGTTATTACCTACGGAGGTTATTCTTCAGATAAGAAAATAGAAAAACACCGTAGCGAATTAGAATTTATTTTGAAGAAAAATAACATAAAAACCAAAGGAACTTATATGTATATGGGTTACAATGCACCTTGGGATGTAATAAACCGTAAAAATGAAGTAGCTATCGAGGTGGTTCTCGATTAAATATGCATTGCCCTTGAATCGGTTGCGGCCATGGCAGCTTCTTTCATCGCTTCAGAGTAGGTAGGATGTGGATGACAAATTCTAACGAGATCCTCTGCTGAAGCCCTAAATTCCATTGCTGTTACCGCTTCCATAATCAAATCTGCTGCGCGTGGCGCTATCATGTGAACTCCAAGAATTTCATCTGTAGTTTTATCAGCGATTATTTTAATTAAACCCGCTGTATCCATGCTTGCTCTTGCTCTTCCTAATGCCTTGATTGGGAAAGTTCCTACTTTTATCGCTATTCCTGCAGCTGTCAATTCTTCCTCTGTTTTACCAACATTGGCAACTTCGGGCCAAGTGTAAACAACACCCGGAATTAAATTATAATTAATATGAGGTTTTTGACCGGCAATTGTTTCAGCAACAAATACACCTTCCTCTTCTGCTTTATGTGCGAGCATAGCTCCGCGTACAACATCTCCAATGGCATAAATATGCGGGATGGCAGTTTGCAAATGGTCATTCACTTCAATTTGACCACGTTGATTAGCCGACAACCCTGCATTTTCAACTGAAAGTCCTGTTGTATAAGCTTTTCGACCCACTGCAACTAAGCAATAATCACCCTCAATTTCAACGGTTTCATTTTTTTTGTTCAAGACAGTAACCACAACTGATTTTCCTTTGTTAACAACGCCTTGAACCCTATGCTCCATATGGAATTTAAAACCATCCTTTTTCAAGATTTTGGTGAATTCTTTGGAAATAGTACCGTCCATGGTAGGAAGTAGAGTAGGAGCGAACTCTATAACCTCTACCTCAGAACCTAGTCTTTTGTATACAGAACCTAATTCAAGCCCTATAACTCCTGCCCCAATTACCAAAAGTTTCTTTGGAATTTCCTTAAGTTTCAAAGCTTCTGTTGAAGTAATGATTCTTTTTTTATCTGGCTCCATTCCAGGAAAGAAATTGGGTTTTGAACCTGTTGCAATTACGATGTTTTTTCCAGTTACCTCGATGGATCCATTTTCACCCGTCACTAATATAGTGTGCTGATCTTTAAATGATCCCGTTCCTTGTAAAACATCAATCTTATTTTTGTCCATAAGGTATTTTACCCCATCGCAAGTCTGAGAAACAACATCATCCTTGCGTTTAATCATTTGAGTTATGTTCGCTTTCACCTCTTTCACATCAATTCCATGTTCAGCAAAGGTGTGAGTAGCATTGTGATAATGTTCAGATGAATCTAATAATGCTTTTGAGGGAATGCATCCAACATTTAAGCAAGTGCCTCCTAATGTATTGTATTTTTCAATTATGGCAACAGTAAGGCCAAGTTGAGCACAACGTATAGCTGAAACATATCCACCAGGCCCAGAGCCGATTATTACAACATCATAATTTTTCATCGTAAACAATTTTGAACTGCAAAAATACGATTTACTCTGAATTAATTTATAGAACTTGCTAATAAGTTCAAATGGAATAATGCATTTGCAATTTCTTGATTTGATATTTTTTGATCATAAATACAATTGCCAATTCCGCTCAATAACGAGCAGTTGATCTCTTTTGAATTGTTTTTCTTATCTTGTTGAATAAGTTTAATAATCCCATTAATTTCATTGGCATCAAGGGAAATAAAATGGAATGACCTCCGAATACAATTCTCAATATCAAGGTATTCTTCCATAGTAATCAATCCTTTTTCCCTTGAAATAAAGGCTTCTGCACACATACCCAACGCAACGCAATGTCCATGTGCAAGGGGTTTGTTTTGTAAAAAGTATCCTTCAATTCCATGACCAATAGTGTGACCAAAATTTAATATTTTTCTTAATCCCCCTTCTTTCGGGTCCTCTTCAATTATGGAAGCTTTAATTTCAACGGAGCGTTTGAGCATTTCAATAGAGGTTAAGTCAATGTCATTATTAATGTGTTTAATTTCATTCCAATGAAATACATCTCGAATCAAAGCGTGCTTGAGCATTTCAGCATATCCATAAATTATTTCTAAAGCGGGAAGTGTGTTTAAAAATTGCGGGTCAATAAAAATTGCTTTGGGATGATTAAAAGTTCCAAGTTGGTTTTTAAAATTTCCCAAATCGACACCATTTTTTCCACCTATAGAAGCATCTACCATACCCAACAATGAGGTTGGAATATGAATGAAATCCATTCCTCTTTTGAAAAGTGTGGCAATAAATCCGCCCATGTCAGTGACCACACCGCCCCCAAGATTGATTATTAAATCTTTTCTTGAAAAATTATATTCGGAAAATGCTTCCCAAACTTGCTGACAAACTTCCAATACCTTATTTTCTTCTCCAGCAGGCAATAAAATGACTTCCGCTTTTTCAAATTGATTGGAAACATTTATCAAAAAATCAAGGCAATTGTCATGGGTGTTTTCATCTACCAATATGATTATACGTGCTTTTTTATAGTGTTCACTTATGTAATTAATCAACGATGAATCTTGAAGCGATCCGATTTCTATGTGTGAAAACGAATAAGGTATTAGAATTGAATTGCCCATGAGTTATTTATTGACTGTTAAAAATAATACAAATCAGCATCAGTAGGCATGTAAATCTAATTCTAATTAACATTCAGATTTTTTTTTAACATTATTTGGATGATAACATATAAATTATGTATTTTAGTCCCCGAATTCCCTCTTAAAACAGTGAATTTTTAGAGTATTAATGCAAGTAAACTAAACCTATGCGATTGATTACAAGGGCTTTAGGTCTTTTAACTTTGTTTATTTCAACAATGTTAACTGCGCAACAAGATAAGTTATTAACTCATTTTATGTATGATAAGATGAGTATAAATCCTGGTTCTACTGGATTAGATGAAGGTATTTGTGCTACCTCTTTATACCGTAACCAATGGGATAAAGTAAATGGGGCGCCTAATTCTGCGATTTTGAATATCGAAGCGAATATGAATCGCTTCTTCCCAGGTGGTATTGGTGTCTCTTTTTATCACGACGCTATTGGTTTTGCTCGTCAAAATAATGCATTATTAAATTATTCTTATCCTATTGAAATTGGAAATGCAGGTGTTTTAGGTTTAGGAGTGGGTGTTGGAATAATGAACTATGGAATGAATCCAGATTGGGTTCCGCCAACAACATTAGTTGACCCAACGCTGCCTGCTGGATTTGCCGCAACTAATTTGGATTTGAATTTTGGTGCTTATTTCAAGGGGAATGATTTTTATGCAGGTTTTTCTTCAACCCATCTTTCTGAAACACTTTTAAAGAACAGTACAACTGGTAGCGGTTCTCTTGCACAGAGTTATCAAACTGCTCGTCATTATTATTTAATGGGTGGATATAAAATGAGAAACGTTGCAGGAGGAGATATTGATGCTAATTTATTGGTGAGAACTGATTTAGTTAAAGTTTCAGCAGATATCAATGCTCGTTACATTTATCAAGATAAATATTACGGTGGTTTCACATGGAGGACTTCTGACATGGTGGCCATCATGTTAGGTTATATGCCGATGAAAGATTTAACTGTAGGTTATTCTTATGACATTACAACGAATAAATTGGCTAGTGTTTCTAATGGGTCCCACGAATTGATGGTGAAATATTGTTATTATCTGCCATTGCCTAAGATTCAGAAATCGAAACATCCAAGGTGGTTGTAGAAAAAAAAAGTAAATAAAAGTGTAACCATTTTTAGTGTTCATCCGTTATACCCGAACTTAGAAAAGATCCTGTAGCTTGTTGGTTTGGTGAATGGTTGACAAAAAATGAATAAAATGAGAAAAGTATTTTTGTTGGTTTTATTAAGTGTAGTTATTTATTCTTGTAATAACACACGACCGTATGAATTGGTTGGAGCGCAAGGGAGAAAACCATTTTATCCTGAGGTTCCTACTGGTATGGTGTATGTGCCTGCAGGTGGATTTACCATGGGATTGCATGATCAGGATATTTTAAATTTGGATGATGCTAGGGCAAAGGTTGTAACAATTTCTGCTTTCTACATGGATCAAACTGAGATTTCTAACAATGAATATCGTCAGTTTGTAGAGTGGGTTCGAGATTCAATTGCTTTAGAAAAGCTGGTTGACCGAGGTTTAAGAGAGCAATTGGATCAATATATCAATTTTGATCAAGATATCCTTTTCAGTCTGCAAGGTGAAGGAACGGACGAAGTAAAAATAGCTAATTACTATTATGACAATAAACCTTTAGATTTTAGTAAAGTAACTATCGATGGTACTTCAGAAGACGAAGATCAAGTTGTTCCAGATCAAATGGAGCGTGATGGAAGAAAAATATATGAGGCACTTTTCGCTGATGGTTACAATGAGGACAAACAAAGTAATGCTGTTTCGGCAAGAGAAATAAAAAATAACTGGTTGAGCTTAAATTGGGAAACACAGGCAAGTTACAGAATGTGGGATGACCCAAAGTTAATGCCTTTACTTGCGGACATGTTTTACCCTGCGAAAGAAAGATATTACAAACAACGTGAAATTGATGTTCGTAATTTAGTATATGAGTATTATTGGATAGATTATAAAGAAGCCTCTAAGAAAGGTGAAATAGCATCTTATGATTCTCCTGGAGCTTATGAATTCTCAGAAACACCGCAGGATGCTTCTAAAAGATTAAACGATAGGGATGGGGCATTGCTATATCAAAAGTTGGGTGACGAAAATAATCCAACATTATACAGTGCACCAGGTTCAAGACAACCGATTACAAACGTAAATAGTGATGGTTCTTTTACTCAATTGAATGATACCATCCGTGCTGCAAGTTCTGATACAAAAGAAAATAACATAACAGAGATTGGAGTTGATGACCGAGGATTGCGCGATGGATTTATTTCTGGAAAAGATAAGGATATGGGTTACATGAACCGTAAAATGGAATGGAACGCGTATAGAGGGCACACTGATAGAAGTCGTTTTATTATTCATGAGAAAATACCTGTATATCCTGATACATTATGTTGGGTTAGCGATTTGACTTATTCAAATGCTGACAAAATAATGCCACGTTATTTTTCACACCCGGCTTATGATAATTATCCAGTTGTAGGTGTAACTTGGAAACAAGCAAAAGCTTTTTCTGTATGGAGAACTCAATTGTTAAATAATTATTTAGTAGCTAACGGTGATGTTTATCTAAATGATTTCCGTTTACCTACCGAAGCTGAATGGGAAAGAGCAGCTCGTGGAGATCTTGCTTTGCAATCATACCCATGGGGTGGCCCATACATTAGAAATGCTTCTGGTTGTTTCTTGGGTAATTTCAAACCAATGAGAGGTAGATATTTTGAGGATGGTGGAGTTTACACGGTTAAAGTTTATTCATACAATCCAAATAATTATGGCTTATACTGTATGGCTGGTAATGTTTCAGAATGGTGTGAATCCGCCTATGATGAGTCTAGCTATGAGTTTATGGATGATGTTAACCCTGAGTTTTCTTATGATGCAAAAAAATGGGAACCAGAGGTTATGAAACGTAAAGTAATTCGCGGTGGTTCTTGGAAAGATGTCGGTCATTACTTAAATGTAGGTGCTCGTTCATATGAATATCAAGATACAGCCAAATCTTATGTTGGATTTAGAAATGTAATGTCACATCTAGGAAGAGGTGGTAAAGACATAACAAAAGAAGGTGGAGAAGAAATACAAAGTGATATCAATCTTCGCTAATTAAATTGTAACCAAATAAAAATCAAATAGTTAATTGTTAAACCTAAATTAAATTTAAAATTATGAGCGCAGGTAAAGGAGGTTTTTTCGAAAGTAAACAATGGAAAAACATAATGAAGTATGTATACGGTCTTGGAGCGGCTGTAGTAATCGTTGGAGCGTTATTTAAAATCATGCACTGGCCAGGATCTGGTATTTTGTTAACGGTGGGTCTATTGACAGAGGCGGGTATCTTTATTCTATCTGTATTAGAACCTGTTCATGAGGATCCAAAATGGGAATTAGTATATCCTGAATTAGCAATGGGTGAGGCCACGCATGATGGGAAAGCTAAAAAAGTTTCTGGAGGTTCTGGAATTACTCAAGAGTTAGATAAAATGCTAGAAGATGCAAAAATCGATTCAGCATTATTAGAAAGATTAGGAGATGGAATGAGAACATTGGGAGATAATGCAGCTCAATTGAAAGGAGTTACATCTGCTGCAGCTGCAACTGATGGGTATGTTACTTCTTTACAAGCAGCATCTGAAAAAGTTTCTTCATTATCTGAGGCATACGAAAGAGCATCAGTATCAATTGCTGGATTAACTTCTAATACAGCAGAAGGTGAATCTTTTGGTGAGCAAATGCAAAAAGTTTCTAAAAATTTGGCAGCATTAAATAATGTATATGAATTACAGTTGAAAGGTTCTTCTTCGCATTTAGAAGCAACAGAGAAATTCCAAACTCAAGTTGTTGAAATGATGGCTAACTTGTCTGCATCAGCTGAGGATACTCGTATATACAAAGAAAACATGGCATTGTTGTCTAAAAATCTTACTGATTTGAACAACGTTTATGGTAACATGTTAAAAGCGATGAGAGCTTAATAGCCTAATTAATTTATTTAATAACCAAATAAAACCAAATTAAAATGGCAGGCGGTAAGGAAACCCCAAGACAGAAGATGATAGGTATGATGTATTTGGTGTTAACAGCATTGTTAGCGCTTAACGTATCTAAATCTATTCTCGATGCCTTTGTTGCAATTGAGGAGAATACTCAAAAATCTGCGATTGTGCAATTGGATAGAGGAAATATTTTTGTGTCAGATTTGAATGCAGGAATACTACAAAACAAAAAAGAAAATCCGGGTAAAGCGGCGAAATGTCAGTATTACCTTGATTTAATTGCAAAAATTGATGTAGAAACGGCTAACATGATCAAATTTATCGATGAGATTAAAATTGATATCATGAAGAAAAGCGGTGAGTTAGTAGATACTGAAAAGAATCAAGACAAAGAAACGATTGTTTGGAAAAAGTATTCAGCTGCCGATAAACTACGTCCGGCTCGTTTAAATTTAATGGCTGTTCAAGCAAAGGATCAATACGATGTACCAATGCATGAAATTATTGGTGAAGAAATCAATAATCCAGACCCAAGTAAAAGTGGGATGAAGTTGTGGAAAATGTACAATGATTATAGAGCGAAAATCGTTGAAACGTTAGGTACATATCACGATAAAATTGATTCTGTTTCTGGTAAAGGTATTGGTGCACCTAAATGGGTTGTTAAAACAACACCAATTAACAAGTTTACTGATAATAAAGATTTGGATAAACAGGTTAATTCAATGTTGGATAAAACACAATGCAACAAAGAAGACCGTGGTGTATTGAAACAATTATACATGGAATTAACCAAACAAGAGCGTTACGAGGAAGTGAATGATGTGAAAAACGTTCATTGGATTGGTAAAACTTTTGACCATTCTCCTTTAGTAGCTGCTTTGGCTTCTTTAACTGCAATGCAACTAGAAGTATTAAATGCTCGTGCTACCGCAGCAGGATACTTAGCAGGTAAAGTAGTTACGGCGGAGTTTTCTTTTAATAAGTTAATCGCTTTGGCTACAGCTACACCAAGTGTTGCATCTCCTGGAGATCCAATTGAAATTAGCGTTGTAATGGGAGCATACGATTCAGATAACCAGCCAACTGTAACTGGTGGAAGTTTTACCGTTGCTAATGGTATGGGTAAAATGAAAACTACAGCTGGATCAGCAGATATGACATTTTCTGGAACTATCGCAATCAAATCTCGCTCTGGTGCTATCAAAGAAGAGAAATGGGAAACGAAAGTAGGAGTATTAACTTCCGAAAAAGAAGCTTCAATCGAAACACCAGAAATGCAAGTTTTCTATGAAGGTATTCCAATTGAATTGAAAGCTTCTGCTACCGGTATGTACAAAAATGTTCGTATGAGTGTTCCTTCGCCTTATACAGCTGCTGCTGGTAGTGCAGGTTCTACTGTTACTGTAACTTTGTCTGGTACAGATTCTAAAGGAAGTTCTGTAAGTTTAGGTTCAAAAAAATTCACAGTTAAAAAGGCACCGAAACCTGAGTTAACATGGAATGGTATCGCTGATGGAGGTAGAGCTGTAAAATCAGCTGGTTCTTTAGCTTGTGCTTACGGTAATAACGTACCATTTTCACCTTCTAAAGGAAAGTTCTCTGTAGTTAATTACAGTATTACAGTGTCTGGAATTAAAGGTAGTTTAGATGGTTCTGGTTCATCTATTTCTCCTGCTCATTTGGCTATTTTAAAAGGAGCAACTGGTGGAAATATTGCTGTACAAGTTCGATATGCAGGAACAAGTGGTGGTTTAATAAGTGCTACATTCAAAAATTAATTCGAAGGTTATGAAATCTCTAATAAGTTCAATTTTTTTACTTACATTGATTGTAGATAATGGATTATCTCAAGGTAATGTTGGTCCTTCAAATGTTATAATACCAAATGGTCAACCGGCTTCTGGTGTTATAGATGGAGTATATGAAAAGAAAGATGTACTAGCAAAAAAACGTGCTATTCCATTGGAACATGTTAGAGAAAGTGATTATATCTGGGGTAAAAGAACATGGAGTTATATTGATTTACGAGAGAAAATAAATCATCCTTTATACTTTCCTCATGAGATAATTGACCAAAAGAATCAGGCATCTAAAACCGAATTAGTAACCGAATTGGCTGCACAAGGAAGATATAGTTTGTATTATGTTCTTGCCAATGCTCTTAAGAAAGGTCAGTTAATGGGTTATTTCAATAATATAGAAGCTGATTTATCGAAAGGTATTCTTACTCCAAAAGAAGGTGGTGATGCTTTTATATTTCCTGCTAGGCGAGATTTTTCAATCTCAGCTCAAACTGACGGTAATTATCAATCAGATATTGGTGAAATGATAGGTGTTTCTGTTATTGATCCTCAAAAGAATGAGAAAGTAGCAATGATAAGTGGTGTAGCAGTACCAGTTTACGTATTGAAAGGCTCAGCACCACAAATTAAAGTTTATTTAAATGGAGATCCGCTTATGGAGGCTTTAGATGCACAAACCGAAACAACGGATGCTTCTTTGGCTGAGATAATACCAGGTACATCCGATCCATATCCTGTTGAATTCCGTGTTAGAAATCAATTATATGTGCAACCAAATCAAATTGTAAAATATCTATTGAAAGAAGATTGGTTCTTTGATAAAGAACGTTCAGTTTTAGATGTTCGAATTATTGGTCTTGCTCCTGTAGTTATTGATAGTGCATCTTCTGAGGAGAAAACATTATTCTGGGTGTATTTTCCACAAGCAAGAGATGTACTAAAGAATTATTACGCTTACGATGCTAAAAGCACAGTGGGTGGAAATACATTTGATCACTTATTCATGACTAGACGATTTAATTCTGTTGTTTACAAAGAGTCTTCTTTATATGATAGAAAAGTGGAAGATTACCGTTTTGGAACGGATGCTTTATATGAATCTGAAAAAGTGAAGAATACCATTCGTACCTTCGAGCATGATGTTTGGAACTTCTAACCAGATACAAAAAAATTAAAACCAGCTTCGGCTGGTTTTTTTATACAATTAAACTATGCTAAACCCATCATCGATTATCCAAGGACCATTTTCAGCAGCAGCAACAGCTAGTACATCGCATCTTTCATTTTCTGGATGTCCGGCATGTCCTTTAATCCAATGAAATTCAATTTTAAATTGTTGGTGTAATTGTAAATATCTTTCCCATAAATCTTGATTTTTCTTTCCTTTAAACCCTTTTGTTTTCCAATTAAATACCCACCCTTTTGATATGGAATCGATTACATATTTGGAATCTGAAAAAACATGAATGTCGTATTGGTGGGTTTTAATACTTTCTAAACCTACTATTAACGCTAGTAACTCCATTCGATTATTTGTGGTAAGTTTATAACCACCATTTAGTTCTTTTTTTTTACCTTGAAATTCAAGCACGATGCCATATCCTCCAGGACCTGGATTTCCTTTGCATGCGCCATCTGTGTAGAGGTTGATCCGCATTATTTTTTAACTCTTGTAGGATTTGAACTTATAAAACTTGCCCAGCCTTTACCTTTATCTTTGTTGTTTTCACCTATTCCTTTTGAAAAGTGATGACATACAGCAACAGCCAATCCATCAGTGGCATCTAAATATTTAGGCATTTCATCAAAATTTAGAATTTTTTGAAGCATCGCTGCAACTTGTTCCTTTGATGCACTTCCCGATCCCGTTATCGATTGTTTAATTCGACGTGGTGAATATTCTTCATAAGGTATATTATGATTTAGACAACTTGCTATAGCAACCCCTTGTGCTCTTCCTAATTTGAGCATGGATTGAACATTCTTTCCAAAAAAAGGTGCTTCAATGGCCATTTCATCTGGTTTATATTCAGAAATAATTCCATTCAAACGATCCAATATTCGTTTTAATTTATCGGGTTGATTCGTTAGTTTGGACAGTTGGATTATGCCAAATGTAAGTAGAGATAATTTGTTGTCATGTACATGAACCAATCCATAACCAAGTACAGTTGTACCAGGATCAATACCCAAAATGATTTTATCTTTGCTTAGCATGAATCTGTCGTAAAAATACTAAAATATAGTCTTGTCATTTCCATAAGTTTGATTTCAATGTCCATTTCATATGATAGTACGAAATAGCCCTAAGTAAAAATACGTAGATTATTAAATTTCATTTTGAGAAAAAAGATACTGAAAATAGACTCAAGGTTATTTTATTATCTTTACTACTAATTGTATCAATATGTATGGACTTGTTAATAAAGCGATAAAAGAACTAGTAGTATCTAATCACGGAGAAGAAAAATGGGTAGAAATTTGTCGCTTATCTGATTTTTTGGAGGAAGATTTTGTTGGCTTACAATCCTACCCTGATGAATTGACATTTAAGCTAATTTCAAATGCATCTCAATTGTTGGATGTTCATTCGGAAAAGTTACTTGAAGCTTTTGGAGAATATTGGATAATTTATACTGCGAATGAAGGATATGGCGAAATGCTGAATTTAGCAGGTGAAACCTTTGTTAGTTTTTTAAACAACCTCGATTTGTTACATTATCAGGTAAATAACATCATGCCGAATTTAATTCCTCCCCAATTTAACACAAGAAATCAAAAAGAAAATTCAATTGAATTGGAATATCGTTCGCACCGTATAGGTATGATTCCCATGTTAATTGGATTAATTCATGGATTAGGCAAACGGTTTAATTTAAAAGTGAATGTAACTCAAATAGAGGCACTGAGTGAAGGAGCCAATTGTGATGTTTTTTTAATTAATTGGTGAAATGAAGCATCCTGAAATTCCAGAAAATGAATCAGAGCGTTTATCCGCCCTATACGATTACAAAATATTAGATACATTATCCGAAATTGAATTTGATGAAATAAATGCACTTGCTGCCCAAATTTGTCAAACACCAATTGCCTTTGTAAGCTTTATTGATTCAAATCGTCAGTGGTTCAAGTCAAGTATTGGATTGGAAATTCATGAAACTACGCGAGAAATTTCTTTTTGCGGTCACGCTATTAATAATCCTCAAGAACCTTTATTAGTATCAGATGCAACCAAGGATGATCGATTTTTTGATAATCCTTTAGTTATAGGAAATCCAAAAATCCGCTTTTATATTGGGGTTTCGTTAGTAGATTCAGCTGGATTTGCATTGGGTACACTTTGTGCGTTGGATTATATAGAAAGAGAACTATCCGAAAGTCAGATAAAAAGTTTGAAAACACTTGCCAAAAGTGTGGTGAATATTTTGGAGCTTAGGAAAAAAAACCAGGAAATTCAAAATAGGCAACTAGAATTTGAAGAAATTGCTAATTTCTCTAATCCATTTATTCTAATTCTAAATAAAAAGTTAGAGATTACAAGATTTGGAGATAATTATGTAAAAGCAATACCTGGAATCGTTAAGGGTGATTTGTTTGAAACCCACTTTAAATGGGAAACCCAATTTGATTGGGAGGTGTTATTCGAAAAAGGGTTTTCAAATAAAAGATCAATAAATTTTTTTAAAACTAAGAAGGATGATCAAAAATACAAGGCCTCGGTTAATTGTTTTGGGGATAGTTACATTGCCATTTTTGCTTCACCGGTAATAAATAATTTATTTCCTATATCCAATTATCATATTCAATATTCGGATTTTCCTCGACATGATTATATTGCTGAGTATTTATTCTTGCAGCAAGCCTCAATAAAATCGCTTTCTGAAGCTAGAGAATTGAGCGATAGGATGGTTGCTAAAAATAGAGAGCTTGAAAATGCTCAACAAAATATTGATAACTTATCTCGCTTTCCAAATGAAAATCCAAATCCTGTATTGCGATTTGATTCTAATTTCGATTTAATGTTCT